>CAYJPM010000008.1:0-27373 GCA_964372145.1 uncultured Muribaculaceae bacterium
ATCTATACTTATTTTACCTTCAGTTACATCAAAATATCTTACTAATAAATTAAATATAGTGCTTTTCCCATTACCACTTCTACCAATTATAGCAGTTTTTTTATTAGGTTCACATATTAAATCCATACCTTTTAGTGTATATTCTGTATCACCATCATATTTAAATTTTACATTTTCAAACTTTACTAAGCCTTTATTGTTATTTAAAAATTCTTCACCAAATTTTTCATCATCATATAATCTATTGTTTATTATTTCATCTATTCTTGTTAAAGCCACTTTTACTTTACCAAAATTTTTACCAAATTCACCAAAATTATAAACAACTTCATCTATTCTCCACATATAAGATTGAAGCGCTATAAATGATGCTATTGTTAAGTTTCCTTTAAATATAAAGTATGCTGCAGTAATAAATATTAAGAATTCAAATATATAATATACTAAGTTATTTAAATTCCAATATATATTTATAAAATTATTTGTTTTATTAACTGTATTAGTTAATTCAGTTACTTTTTTATTTACTGTTAAATTAAGTATATTTTTGATACCTAATCCTTTTATTTCTCTTATACCATTTATATTTTCTATTATAGATTTATTTAATTTGTCAGAATTATTTCTATTTTCTTTTTCCATTTTTTCAAATTTCGGAAATATAACATATACTACTATTAACATAATGAGCACAAAAATTACAGCTTCAACAGCAATCACCCATGACATATAAAATAATATTACTAATACGAATATAAAACTTATAAAACTCGTTAATAATCTAACTATACTAGATAATAAACTTATTACTTTTTCTGGATCTTGAACTAATCTGTTAGATATCTCCCCGGTACCCTTTTCTTCAAATGCTATCGCAGGTAAATCATTTACTTTCTTATACATATCAATAGTAACATTTTTAACAAACATCTTTTCTAAATAATTGTATATATATAAACAAATAAAATCTACTACTCCATAAGCAATTATTCTTAAAATAAAAGATAATGATAAAAAGAATATAAAATTACTCCAATTTAAATTTGTTAAACTTTCAATTGCTAACCCTACTAAAATAGGAATTCCAACTACTCCTATATATTTTAACATAGTTAAAAAAATATAAATAAATATTCTGAATTTATACGGTTTAATATATTTTAACAATAATTTAATTGAGTTATCTTTCATATCAACACATCCTAATAAAGTATATCATATATTATATTTTTAATAAAATAAAAAAGAATCATTTCATAACTCTTTTTCTTCTTACTTCTTAATTTCTATAAATTGAAAGATTATCTAAAATTTCTTTTTCTAAATATTCAATATAATTATTTACATAATATAAAATATTTCCTGCATTTTGTTTTATTAATTCTTCAATTGGTATAGTCTTTAATGTATTTGTCATTTTAATAATATTATCATTAGATCTAAATTTATTCTTTAATTTAATATCAATTGATTTAAGTGAATCAATTTGTTTAATAATATTATTTTTTTCTATTCTGTCTGTAGTAATTTCTTTTTTTAGTTCTAAAGTTTCCTTATGTGCATTAATATATCCAAAATATTCATCTGCATATGTTGATAATAATTCTAAATACATACGATTTAATTCATCTGTATTTATATTTATTTCAGAATGATATAATTTAATAACTGATAATAATTTTATCATTCTTTTTCTTTTATTTTCTAAATCTTTTTCTGTTTCATTTATTAAAGCAATATGATATAGAATAGTATTAAATTCATCCTCAGGACTATCTATTTGTAATTGTCTTCTAGCAATCTCATATTGTTTTTTTTCTTCAGATTTTTCTTCTATTTTTTTTGCACAAACCTCTTCTATTTTTGTTACGTTTATATAATAAGCTAAAAGATCTTTTTTATTATATTTTATTTCCATAATTCACTTCCTTATTTTGTATCTTCTAAGTTCAATCCTTCTTGAAATATTAAATCTGCAAACACTTCTTTGAATCTTTCTATTTCTTTTATTTTTGCATCTTCATATACATTTTTTGCATTAACTACTGCTTTATAAAAATGTTTTAATTTTATTTCTTTACTATTTTCAAACACTGCATAAGTGAATGCATTCGATACTAAATTTAAACAAATGTCTGGATATCTACTAGAAATTTCATATACCCTTTTATATTCATCTGTCATTTCTACAATAAATTCCATAATTTTTTGTGTTATATATTGTGGATAATTAATTTTAACACCCATCTTTTTTTCTATTTTTGGGATTGTTCCCATTAATATTTTAACAACTGTTTCTTGATCTGCTTCAAGTATGTCTATTTTATGAAATCTTCTTAAAAATGCTCTATCTCTTAAAATATATGTTTCATACTCTTCAGTTGTTGTTGCTCCTATCATTTTGATAGTACCTCTATCCAAACCAGCTTTAAGCATATTTGCAAAATCCATACCACCATCTTTATTAACAAGTAAATGAGATTCATCTATAAATATTATTGTTTTATCTCTAACTGATAATTCTCTAACTAGCATGTCCATTCTATTTTCAGTTTGACCTTCACTTGTAGTAGAACCAATTAAACTTGTTATATTTATTTTTATTATTTCGTGTCCTTGTAATGCTTCTGGAACTAAATTGTTTTTTATTCTATACGCTATACCTTCAATAATAGCAGTTTTACCTATACCTGCTTTACCTACTAGTAATGCACTTTTTTCTGGACTAAGTAAAGTTAGCATACATTCTTTTATTTCATTATCTCTACCAATTGCAGGATCTGTAATATATTCCTCTAAACTCAAATTAATACCATAGCGTTCTAAAACGCTTATATGTTCTTCTAACATTTTTATCACCAATGTAATTATATCACATTATTTTTTAATACAAAATAAAAATTCTTGATTACTCAAGAATTTAATATTTATACTGGCGGTCCTTGTAGGACTCGAACCTACGACCTAACGGTTAACAGCCGTTTGCTCTACCAACTGAGCTAAAAGACCAGCACGTAAAACAATTATATAATAAAATTCTCTGTTTTGTCAAACATTTTCTTGCATTTTTATGAAAAAAAGTTATAATTTATATTAGGTGGTTTATATGGGAAACAATTTTCAATCTATTTTACAAAATCAAATGTTATTACAAGTATTAAGTGAAACTGATATATATGAAAAAAGCAAATTAGCTAATGAATTATTAAATGATGAACAAAAGTTTTTAGTTGTACAAAATTTGAATTACGATTTTCATAAAGTACTTATAGCTATTAGAATTAATTCTTTACCTTTAAGAAAAAAAGTTGATAATTTTTTAACTAATAGTGACTCTAAAAAATTACTTGAATACTCATATAAATGTAAACAAAATGAATTAAATAGTTTGGAACAAACTATTTATGGAATTATTAATTTAGATAATTCGTTAGATATTAGTAATATTGTTTCTAATACAACTGATGACGTTAATTATGAAGAAATTCATAAATGGCATCGTTTATAGAGTAAATAAACTAATATACACCATAATAATAATGAGGTATTATTATGGCGAAAGAAATTAAATATTTATTATATGGAATACCTATTCTTTTTATAATAGGATCATTATTCCATTTTTTTTATGATTTTTTTAATCAAAATATATTAATTGGTTTAATTGCTCCAGTTAACGAAAGTATATGGGAACATAATAAATTAATCATATTACCTATGGTTCTATACTTTGTTATCTATTATTTTTATAATAAAAATAACATCAATAAAAATACTTGGTTTTTATGTTTGGTAATATCATTAATTATATCTACTACTCTAGTTCCAATGTTATATTATACTTATACAGAAAGTTTAGGTTTTGAATCTTTAATTATAGATATATTAATTTTATTATTCGCTATTGCTTTTGGTCAAATAATTAGTATATATATTTATAAAATAAAAATAGATAATGTTAATTATCTACTTTCTATTTTAATTATTATATTCTTTATAGTAATCTATATGATATTTACAGTTTATACACCAAAATTACCAATCTTTTACAGTGAAAATTCTGAGTCATATGGAATTAAAACTGATTAAAATGAATTTTATTTAAATCGAAATTATTATTAATTTCTTTTTTTATATCTGAATATCCTAAAGATATTATAGAAAACACTCTATATTCATTTGGAATATCAAGTATATTTTTTACATTGCTTTCATTCTTATCATCTGGTGCTATACCTATCCAACAAGATCCTATATTTTTTTCTGTTGCCATTAACAAAATATTTTGGGTACATGCTGCTAAATCTTGTTGCCAATGTTTTTTTTCATCTTTACCTATTACCACTATTGCTTTATTAGCATCTTTTAACATAGATGAAAATTCTGTTACTGTTGATAAATTATTTAATTTATCTTTATCACTTACAATAATAAATTCCCATGGTTTTGAATTCCATGATGAAGGAGCATTCATTCCTGCTTTTATTAACTCATTAATTATATCATCTTCAATATTTGTATCATTATATCTTCTTATGCTTCTTCTTTCAAATATACTATTCATCTCTTCCACCAAATAATAGCAATAATCTTAATATTTGAAGAGCACTTGCTACTACACCTGCTACATATGTTAATGCTGCAGAATTAAGCATTTTTACTATTCCTTCTTCTTCTTTTTCATCTATTAAATTTAAACTAATTAGTTCTTCTTTAGCTCTTTTACTAGCATCAAATTCAACTGGTAAAGTTATTAATTGAAATATTAATCCTAGTGCTGTTAAACCAATTCCTATATATATTAAATCTAACATTTGAGCAAATATACCTATCATGATAACTATATAAGAAAACATTGTTCCAATATTTACTATTGGAAATATCAGTGATCTTATTTTCATAAAGAAGTATCCTTCTTTATCTTGAATAGCGTGGCCACATTCATGAGCTGCTACCGCTACTGATGCAATGGATTCCTTATTAAAAATATCTTTAGATAATCTTACTACTTTTCTTCCTGGATCATAATGATCTGATAAATGTCCATTCGTTTCTACTACATAAACATTATTTAGTCCATTTTTATCTAAAATCTTTCTTGCTACTTCTTGACCACTAATATTTTTTTTAACATTAATTTTACTATATTTATTGTAACTTGTTGTAAGCATTCCTTGTGCTATTAATGGGATAATTAAAATTAATACTAATAACATTAAATCTTGCATATTATATTATTACCTCGTAACTTGTTCCATCTCTAGTATCTTTAAGTACTATATTTTGAGCAAGTAAGTCCTTTCTTATTTGATCTGCTAATTCATAATTTTTAGTTTCTTTTGCTATTTGTCTTTCTTTAATTTTTTCTTCAATATATTTATCGTCTATTAAATTATTTTCATTTTTAGTTAAATCTAGTGACAATACACTATCCCAATTATTTATTAATTTTAATTTTGTTTCATTATTCATATCATCTTTTAAAACATCGTATAATAGTGTAATTGCACTAGCTGTATTTAAATCGTTATTTAAACAATCCTTAAATTTATTATCATATTCTTTATATTTAATCTCGTCTACTTCTTCATTATTGATAGTTAAATTTATTATTTTGTTTTTTAATTTTTTATAAGAATTTTCTGCTCCATCTAATGAATTATATGAAAATACTAATTGGTTACGATAATGACTCATTAAACACATAAATCTATATGATAATGGATTATATCCTTTATCTTTTAATGTAGATATAGTTAATATTCCACCTTTACTTTTACTCATTTTACCAGTTTCATCATTTAAGTGTTCACCGTGCACCCAATAATTACACCATTTGTGACCTAAGTAACTTTCAGTTTGGGCTATTTCATTAGTGTGATGTGGGAATATATTATCTACTCCACCACAATGTATATCTAAATATTCTCCTAAGAATTTAACTGATATTCCAGTACATTCAATATGCCATCCTGGATATCCTTCACCAAATGGTGATTCCCATTTTAAATCTTGTCCATCAAATTTTGATTTAGTAAACCATAAAACAAAATCAGTTTTATTCTTCTTATTTGTATCTTCTTCAACTGATTCTCTTACTCCTGACATTATTTCATCTTCATTATGATTTGTTAAAGTGTAATATTCTTTTACTTTAGATGTATCAAAATATACATTACCTCCTGCAGTATATGCAAAACCATCTTCTTGAAGTTTTAATATTATTTTAATATATTCATTTATATTATCAGTGGCAGGACTAATAATTTTTGGAATAGTTATATTTAAATTTTTACAATCTTCAAAAAATGCATCTGTATAATATTTTGCTATTTCCATAACTGATTTATGTGCTTTTTTAGCACTTTCAACCATTTTATCGTCACCTGTATCTGAATCACTTGTTAAGTGTCCTACATCTGTTATATTCATAGCTCTTATAACATCATAACCTACATATTTCAAAGATTTTTCTAGCATATCTTCCATTATATATGTTCTTAAATTACCAATATGTGCATAATGATATACAGTTGGTCCACATGTATACATTTTAACTTTATCCTCTTCCCAAGGTTTAAAATCTTCTATTTGTTTAGTTAAAGTATTATATAATTTCATACTTGCCTCCTTACTGCATTATACCATATTTTATGCCTATTTATTTATTTATCCTTAGTTTTCACAATATTTTCATAAAAAAACAAATAAATTTTTTTATTTGTTTTTACTAATTTTAGTTATTACTTCTGCTCCATCTGAAGCTGCAGTTACTAATTGATATACATCTTTATAAATGATATCCCCAACAGCGTATATTCCTTTTATTTTTGTTTCAAAATTTTCATTTACTTCTATATATCCGAATTTATTTAATATATCTAAATCTTTTACTAATTCATTATTAGGAATCCATCCAGCATATAAAAATATTCCTTCAACTTCTAACTTTTTACCACTTTTTAAAATAACTCCAGACACTTTATCGTTATCTTCAATTATTTCTTTGATTTCATCTTCATAATGTACAATAACATTTTTTTTAGATAATAATTCTTTTTGAAGTGATTCATTTGCGGTAAAAACATTTCTTCTAATTACTATATTTAATTCTTTTACTATATTAGATAAATATAATGATTCTTGTACTGCTGAATTACCACCACCAATAACAACAACATTTTTATCTTTATAAAAATGACCATCACAAAGTGCACAAGTTGATAAACCATGACCAAATAATTTATCTTCATTTGGTAAGCCTAGTAATCTTGGTTTTCTACCAGTTGCTATTATAATTTTTTTTGTTTCAAAAACTTCTTGCTCTGTATAAACTTTTTTTACTTCACCATTAAAATCTATTTTGATAATTTTTTGATTTTTAAATGGTATTTTTTCTTCATTTACTTGATTGAATAAATCCATTGCAAATTCTGGTCCACTTACTTTAGTTTTACCAACATAATTATCTATTTTATCAATTTGATTTAGAAGTCCTCCTGGCATTTTTCCTTCAAACATTAATACATTCATATTAGCTTGTTTAGCATATAAACCTGCTGAGATACCAGATATACCCATTCCTATTATTATTATATCGTACATATTAACCTCTTTCTAAAAATATACTACATCATCTTCTGAATTATATAAATCTTCAAATTTACTTTTTCTACTAGATATCATCGTTATACCTAATCCTAGTATGAACATTAATATTGATATTATTTGAGCTACTTTAAATCCCCCAAACATTAGTGAATCTGTTCTTAGTGATTCAATAAAGAACCTTACAACTCCATACCACATCAAATATATTGCTGTTATTTGTCCTACTTTTATATATTTAAATCTTCTTATAATTATTATTATCAAAAAACATAATAAACATAATAATGATTCGTATAAAAATGTTGGATGATAATAATTATTATTTATATACATTCCATCTATAATAAATTCTGGAATATGAAATCCTTCTAATGCTGCTCTAGTTGTAACAGATCCGTATGCTTCTTGATTAAAAAAATTACCCCATCTTCCTATTGCTTGTGCTAATAGCAAACCTGGTACTACCATATCAAATACTTTAGTAAGTCTTGCATTATATTTTTTACAATATATTAACATCGTAATAGCACCAAATAGTACTCCACCGTGAATAGCAAGTCCACCTTCCCATATTTTAAAAATAGATAATAAATTATTTTCAAATAAATGAAATTCAAATACTACAAAATATAAACGAGCTCCAATAAAACCAAATATAATTGTCCAAAATGATAAATTGAATAAGAAATCAGTATTAAATTTGAATCTTTTACCTTCATTTATTATTAAACAAATTGCTAAAACTATTCCTATTAATATTAATATTGAATACCATTTAATATCAATATTACCTATACTAATTAAAGTTGAGTCCATTTTATCACTTATCCTTCTTAATCATTATATATTATAGCAAAATAAAAAACAACTATTTAGTTGCTTTTAATTCTGATAAAATACTCGACGATCCTAAAAAGTATTCATAATTTCTTCTATTTACTTCTTCACCGTCTCCATATTTCATTACTATATTTAATCTGAAAGCAAATGCGTAGTTATCTTCGTTTTCTTTTAAGATTTTTTTAACGGCATTTCTATACTCTTCATTTGTTTCCATTAAATTCCAGTTACAAAATTTAGCATAAAATTCATCTAAACTTTCTTTACCTGTATATTCTATTATATAATTCATATTTCCCCCTTGAATATACAAATTGTATCATATAAATCACTTTTTGTCAAATAATTTGTTTATAATACCTTTTTTAAGAATTCTCCTGTATATGAATTAGATAATTTAGCAATTGCTTCTGGAGTACCAGTACCTATTATAGTACCACCTTTTACTCCTCCGTCTGGGCCTAAATCTATTATATGATCTGCTTGTTTTATAACATCTAAATTATGTTCAATAACAAGTACTGTATCTCCATTATCAACTATTCTATTAAGTATTACTAATAATTTTTTAATATCAGCTGAATGAAGTCCAGTAGTAGGTTCATCTAATATAAATATAGATTTACCTGTCGGTTTCTTTTGTAACTCTTTAGCAAGTTTAACTCTACCTGCTTCACCACCAGATAATGTTGGAGCACTTTGTCCTAGTTTCATATAAGAAAGTCCTACATCTTCAAGTATTTTTAATTTATTATAAACTTTAGGAACATTTTCAAAAAATCTTAATGCTTCACTAATTCTAAGTTCTAAAACATCATGTATATTTTTATTTTTATATTTTACTTCTAAAGTTTCTCTATTATATCTTTTACCACCACATACATCACATGGAACATATACATCTGGTAAGAAATGCATTTCAATCTTTTTAACTCCATCTCCCCAACAAGATTCACATCTTCCACCTTTTACATTAAATGAAAATCTACCAGGACCATAGCCTTTCATCTTAGCTTCTTTCATATTAGCAAACAATGCTCTAATATCATCAAATACTCCAGTGTATGTAGCAGGATTACTTCTTGGAGTTCTACCAATTGCTTCTTGGGAAATCATTACTACTTTATCTAAAAATTCTGTATTTTTTATTTCTTTTACTTTACCAGGAAACTCTTTAGATTTATATAAATCACTTCTTAAAGTTTTATAGATAATTTCATTTACTAAAGTAGATTTACCTGAACCAGATACTCCAGTTACACAAACAAATTTACCTAATGGAATATCTACATTAATTTTCTTAAGATTATTTTCTTCTGCTTTAATAACTTTTAAAGAAGTACCATTTCCTTTTCTTCTTTTTTTAGGAACTTCAATAAATTCTTTACCACTTAAGAATTTACCTGTAATACTATTCTCATCTTGCATTACTTCTTCTGGAGTACCATGAGATATAATTTGTCCACCAAACTCTCCAGCTCCTGGACCGATATCTACTAAATAGTCACACGCCATCATTGTATCTGTGTCATGTTCTACTACTACAAGTGTATTTCCTAAATCTCTCATTTCTTGTAATGACTTAATTAATTTCTCATTATCTTTTTGATGTAATCCAATACTTGGTTCATCAAGTACATAAAGTACTCCTGAAAGACGTGATCCTATTTGAGTAGCAAGTCTTATTCTTTGAGCTTCTCCACCAGATAATGTTCCTGCATTTCTAGATAATGTTAAATACGATAATCCTACATTATTTAAGAATGATAATCTTTCTTTAATTTCTTTAAGAACTAATTTACTTATTTCTTCCTCAGTTTTATTAAGTTTTAAATTTGTAAAAAATTCTAATAAATCTTCAATAGACATTTCACATAAATCATGAATATTCTTTTTATTTATATAAACAGATAATATACTTGTTTGTAATCTTTTACCATGGCATACATCACATACCATTTCTGACATATATCCATCTAACCATTCTCTTATCCAAGAACTAGTAGTTTCAATATATCTTCTTTCTAAGTTAGTAACAATACCTTCATAAAAAGAATAAGTTTTTCTTGTACCACCATTTTTAGAAGTATAATTAAATTCTAATTCTTCATTAAGGCCATATAAGATAATATCCAATTCTTCTTTTTTTAAGTTTTTAACAGGTTTATCTAAATCTATATTTTTATAAGCTGCAACTGTTTTAATCATTGTAAAAAAAGTATTAGTTTCTTCATTATTTAAAGCTGTTATAGCACCTTCATTAATACTTAAATTTTTATTTCTAATTAGTAAATCTAAATTAATTTTTTGAATAAATCCTAAACCTTTACATTCCTCACAAGCACCAAATGGTGAATTAAATGAAAACATTCTTGGTTCTAATTTACCTATTGAATAATTACATTTAGGACAAGCATAATCTTCACTCATTAGAAGTTCTTCTTCATCATAAACTATTAATACTTTTCCATCAGCCATCTTAGTAGCCATTTCTAAACTTTCAAATATTCTAGAACGTTCTTCATCATTAACAGTGATTTTATCAATTATAACTTCAATATTATCTTTTTTGTTTTTTTCAAATTTTATTTCATCACTAGTTCTAAATATTTCACCATTAACTCTTATTTTTGTATAACCTTGTTCTTGTAATTTAGTAATTAAATCTTGATGTAATCCTTTTTCTTTTCTTACAACTGGAGCCATTATAGTTATATTTTTATTTTCTAAATCCATTATCTTGTTAGTCATTTCTTCAATAGATTGAGAATATATTGGCTCTTTATGAGTTGGACAATAAGGAACACCTATTCTTGCATATAAAAGTCTAAGATAATCATAAACTTCTGTAATAGTACCTACGGTAGATCTAGGATTTTTATTAGTAGTTTTTTGGTCTATTGATATACTAGGAGATAATCCTTCGATTGAGTCTACATCTGGTTTACCAGATATACCTATAAACTGTCTTGCATATGCTGATAAACTTTCAACATATCTTCTTTGTCCTTCAGCATATATAGTATCAAATGCTAAACTACTTTTTCCTGAACCAGATACACCTGTCATAACTATAAATTTATCTTTTGGCAAATCTATACTTACATTTTTAAGGTTATTTTCCCTTGCTCCTTTAACTTTTATATAATTCATAATAATCACCTACGCATTTAGTATTTTACCACAAAATACTTAAAAATACACTTAATAGTTTACTATTTATATATTTGATATTATAATGTTTATTAGCAAAGGAGAATTATGTCGATATTTAATAATTTTAAATCAAGAATTGAGAAAACTATTGAGATTTATAGTGATCTAGAATATATAGAGTTAGATGAATTTTATGAAAACAATTTTGGTAAAACTAACCGAGTACTTAGAGATAATTATCCAAGTGGTTTATATGTTGATATTTATATTGTAAAACCTAATAAAGTAAATAATTATTATACAGTTGTTACTTGTGGTATTGGAGCTCATAAAATGTACGCTAAAGATGAAAATAACAACACTTTAGATGATAGATCTCATATGGAACTTGTAATGTATTTACCTAAATCATGGAATTTTAGAAATTTAGATGATTACAATAATATTTGGCCGCTTAATCTTATGAAACATATAGCGGGTATACCCAGAGAAAATTATAATTATATTGTATGTGGAGATACAGTTAGTAACAACGGTGTTCCGTATTCTAAAAAATCCAAATTAAATAGCAGTTTATTACTTAATACTTTAGATAATAAATCTAAACCTTTACAATGTAAATTATCAAGTGGTAAAGTTATTAATTTTTATACTGTTATGCCAATATATGAAGAAGAATTAAATTATATATTTAAATTCAATGTTAATAAATTAATAAAATTATTTGATAAAAATAATTTTTCATATCCTCCAGTTTTAAAACTTAATAGAAAAAATGTGTGTTCTAAGTAATTTTTCTTGATTTATATTAATTTAAGTTATATTATATATGAAAAGGAAAATATATGGAACAAGATGATTTAATTAAAGAAAAAAAACGTGAACTAGTTAAATATAAACGTTTTTTAGAATATTACAAGAAAATAGTTAAAAAAACAGCTTTAGAAATTGAAATTTTAGAAAGTGAAAAACATATTGAAAGTTTAAACTGTAGTCAAAGAAAGAAACATAAAAAGTAATTTTTATGTTTTTTTATTTTTAAAATCACATATTTTAGCCTATGCAATATAATACTTTAGAGGAGGAAATATTTTGAAAAATAAATTTAAAACATGTTTAATAAGTTTATCTTTAATAGTTATTTGTATGATCGTTTTCATATACGTTAGATCTTTAAATAAAGAAACTAATGAAGATATGAGTGTTATTAAACTTGCTGAAGTTACACACAGTGTTTTTTATACACCAATGTATGTAGCTATAGAAAACGGTTATTTTGAAGAGGAAGGAATAAAAATAGATTTAATCTTAACACCAGGTGCTGATAAAGTTTCTGCTGCAGTACTATCTGGTGATGTTAATATTGGTTTTGCTGGTGCTGAATCTGCTATATATATTTATGAATCAGGTGAAACAGATTATTTACAAATCTTCGCTGGTCTTACTAAAAGAGATGGACAATTTATTGTATCTAGAGAAAATATTGAAGATTTTGATATTGATGATTTATTAGGTAAAGAAGTTCTTGCTGGAAGGTCATCTGGTATGCCTGCTTTAAACTTTATTAATTCGCTTGATAATGCAGGAATTGATATAGATGCTTTAAATGTTAATACTAATGTAGATTTTTCTGCCCTTACTGGTACATTCATTGGTGGTGAGGGAGACTTTGTAAATCTTTTCGAACCTAATGCTACTCTTCTTGAAAAAGAAGGTTATGGCTATGTAGTTGCTTCAGTTGGAGAATTATCTGGGGAAGTTCCGTATACAACTTTCTACGCTAAAACTAGTTATATAAATAACAATAAGGAATTGATAGATGGATTCACTAACGCTATTAATAAAGGATTAGAGTATACTTTAAACACTGATGAAAATATTGTAGCGGAAGCTATAATATCTCAATTTCCAGATACTAATATTAATGATTTAAGTTCCATGATTAAAAGATATAGAGAAAGTGATTCTTGGCTAAGCAATCCATTTGTTAGTGAGCAATCATTTAATAATTTAGAAGAATTTTTAATCAAATTCAATTTACTTGAAGAAAAAACATCATATGATAATATAGTTAATAATTTTTATGAATAAAATATTAGAAATTACTAATTTAAAGAAAAATTTTTATACTATTGATGGAGAAATACAAGCTATAGATAAAATAGATTTTGATGTATATGAAAATGAATTTATATCTGTTGTTGGTTCAAGTGGATGTGGTAAATCTACTCTACTAAATATAATTGCTAAATTAGATATACCTACTATGGGAAGTGTTGATTATAAAATAAATAATCCTGTCATAGGATATATGTTTCAGACTGATGCTCTACTTCCTTGGCTTAATATATTAGATAATGCTTGTTTAGGTTTAGAAATAATGCAACGTAAAAATAATGAAAATATATCTTATGTTAAAAATTTATTAATTAAATACGGGTTAGAACATTTTTTAGATAAATATCCTGATGAATTGTCTGGTGGTATGAAACAAAGAGTTGCTTTAATTAGAACTCTTGCTATAAAGCCTGATATACTGCTTTTAGATGAACCATTCTCTGCACTTGATTACCAAAGTAGATTGTCAGTTTCAAATGATGTTTATGAAATAATAAAAAAAGAAAATAAAACTGTTATTATGATAACTCATGATATAGCTGAAGCTATAAGTATGTCTGATAAAATTATAGTATTAAGTAAAAGGCCATCTCTAATTAAAGATGTTATTGATATAAATTTAGTTAATAAAAGTAATCCTATTGAAAATAGAAAAGATGAAATGTTTTCTAAATATTATGATATTATTTGGAAAGAAATAGATAAAACTGAGTGATCTCAGTTTTTTTTATAAATATTTATTGATTTAGAAAAACTATTATGTCGTTATTGAGTTACGAACGAATGTTTAGTTTAAAAAAATAGAAAGGAATTAGATATGAACTCTGAAAAATTACAAATAATAAACAAAATATTTAATAATACTGAAATAAGAAGTGTATGGAATAAAGAAGATGAAAAATACTATATAAGCATAGTAGATGTTGTGGGTATCGTTTCAGAAAGTGCTGATCCAGTTACTTATTGGAGAAAGCTAAAACAAAGACTTAAAACTAAAGGAAATGAAACGGCTACAAATTGTGCCAGTTGAAATTGAAATCCAAAGATGGAAAATATCGTTCAACTGATGTATTCGATATAGAAGTTGCTTTAGCAGACTTAGGAGAAATAGCAACAAGAGAACTTACTAAAAAACATAACCCACAAGGTTTAGAACAAAATAAAAAAATTGCTAAAATGGGTGGTAATACTGCTAAAGTAGCTCGTGATGATTTAGAAAAGAAACTTGAAACTTCTGTAATTAGTAAAAGCAATACTTTAAATTATCAATATATAGATAACAAAGAAGAATTTGAAAATAAGTAATCCTAATATCACTTTATTCTTCGAATAAATATTTTAAAGTTCTTTCTGGATTGTTTAAAAAATTTTTAGTGACTTTGTAATGATCTGTTTCTTTAAAATTAACTATATTAATACCATTTTCTGTTAATTCAAATACTTCTGAATCAGGATATGCTAAAAGTATAGGAGAATGCGTTGCTATAATTAGTTGTGAATCTTTTTTAACTAATCTATCTATTTCTATTAATAGACTTAATAATCTTGTTGGTGATAATGCTGCTTCAGGTTCATCTAAAATATATAATCCATTTCCAGTAAATCTATTATGTACAAGAGACATAAAACTTTCACCATGCGATTGTTCATGTAAAGATATACCTCCGTAAGAGTTTATTATTTTTGGACCTTTGGGTTCTGCATCTAATTCTTGTATATTCGACGCAACATTATAAAAACTTTCCGCTCTTAAAAAATAGCCATCTTTAGGATATTTTTTTTTGGATAAAATTATATTTTTATATAAATTAGAATGAGAAATATTTGTAGAAAAATTAAAATTTTTACTTCCACCTTCAGGATTAAAACCAAAAGAGACCGCTACAGCTTCTATAAAACTAGATTTACCTATTCCATTTTCTCCAACTACAAAAGTGACATTTTTATTTAATATTATTTCATTATTCTTTAAATATTTTACAACAGGCAAATTTATTAAATAATTATCTAATTTTTCATTTTCTTTATATATTATTTTGTGAATATATTTATTTTCTAACATATGATCTCCTTTTTTAATAGGATAGCATATAACAAAGTTTATTACAAATTATTATATGTAACTATGTTTATAACACTATCAATAATATATTACGAGAATATATTATTAATAGGTTACGGTGATAATATGTCAAAAGAGCAAATCATTTTTATTAAAAGTATAAAGAGAAAAAAAATATTTGTATTTAGTATACAAATATTAATAATAGTATTATTTTTTAGTATATGGGAGTTATTAGCGAGATTTGAATTAATAAATACTTTTATATATTCATCACCTTCACTTATTTTAGATACTATATTTAATTTGTTTAATGATAATAATTTATTTAATCATGTATATATTACACTTTTAGAAACTGTAATATCATTTATATTAGGAATATCGTTAGGATTCATTATATCTATCTTGTTATATAAGTTTAGTACGTTAGCTAAGATAGTTGATCCTTTTTTAACAATGCTTAATTCTCTTCCTAAAGTGGCTTTAGGACCACTTATAATTATAATAGTAGGAGCTAATATAAAAAGTATTATAGTTATGGCTCTTTTAATAAATATTATAATTAGTATAATGACTATATATAATGGTTTTTTAGATACAGATAAAACTAAAATTAAATTATTTAAATCTTTAAATGCAAGTAATTATCAAATATTACGAAAATTAATTATTCCTTCTTCATATAACACTATTATATCTAGTTTAAAGATAAATATATCACTTACTTTAATCGGAGTAATTATGGGTGAATTTTTAGTTTCAAGAGCTGGTATAGGATATTTAATTATATATGGAACACAAGTATTTAATTTAAGTTTGGTTATGACTGGAATATTTTTATTAGTTATTATATCTTTTTTGTTATATCAAATAATATATTTAATCGAAAAAAAATTGTTAAATAAATATTAACAATTTCTTGATTTTTGATATCCTTCTGGATTGGTTTGTTCTTCATTATTATTAAGTAAGTCATAATAAGTTTCTAGTTTATCTTCTAGCGCTTCTAAAAACTTATAACTATCTATTAAATATTTTGATTCTTTAACATGATTTATTATTTTTTTATTCATTCCATCAAAGCTTACTTTATAACTTGTTAACATGCCTATGATTGAAATTAGTAGTGGATATAAGTCAGTATTAAGATTTAAATCGAGTAGATTTATATCACTGTTTAAATAGTATGCTCCAGTAACGACCATAACTAAAATACCTTTAATTAATTCTTCCTTACTGAAATAATTTTTTGTATTTTTAGATGTTATTTTTGATTCTAAGATTGTATTCCAACTTTTTATTATGTTCATTAGAAAGTATATATTTTCTTTGTTTAATTGATAACTTAAAATATATGTGTCTTTTATAATAATTTTTAATTTGTCATTATCAATGAAATATTTGATACCATTTAAATATTCTATTACATCTTCTACTGGTAACTTACTTATTTCATGTGGATTTTCTAAATTAATATTAATATAATTCATATTAAACCCCCTTTTAATATTTACATATTGTATCACTTTTGTCACTATTTGTCAAGTTTAACTTATACCTAATATTGAAATGTTTCTAATTATAGCGTATATAATAAATATTATAACTAATATAATTAATACTATATTTGGTAAATTTTTTATTTGTTTTTCTTTTACATATGCATAACTAAATGCATATGTGTAATATCCTAATATCAATATAATTAACCAGTATAAATTATTATAATCAAATGCTCTTTCAAAGTCTAAATTTATTAATGATACAATTGACCTTGTAATCCCACATGAAGGACACTTTAAACCTGTAATTAAATGAAACATACAAGGTATACCTATATCATATGTAATAAATAAATAATAGTATAAAAATCCTAATAATATTAATAAAAAGAAAAGAATTATTAAATTAATAATTCTTCTTTTTATTTCTTTATTAATTTGTTCCATTTTTTCTATCTATAATATCATTTAATTCACTTTGAACTAAAACATAAGATAATATACCTACAAAGAAATAACACACTAAATATAGTATAGAATTGTCACTATTTGATAATTTCGAATAATATAATGATTTACCTAATTTATAAAATATATAAAATGAATAAATACCACAAGTTAATATACTTAAAACAAATGCAGTACCTCCGCTTGGTAAAGAATTATCATTAGATATAGTTCTTACTTCATCTACTAAACATATATACCAATAAATTCCATATATACCACATGTAATAAATGTAAATAATATGGCTGTTACAATATTTCTTTTTTGAACGTTCATAAACTCACTCTCCTCGTTTAATATTATATCATATTTTGTCATAAAAAAAGTGTAATTATTACACTTTGCTTACTTGGAATGTCTCAACATCAACTGTAGTTTCTTGACCAAATAAATCAATTACTATATTTAATCTATCATTTTCTACATCAATATTTTCAATCTTACCAACCATACCACTAAATGGTCCATTAATAATACTAACACTGTCTCCAACATTAAGTTCAGATCCAACTTCAACTCTACTAATACCCATATTAGAAAGAATTTTATCAATTTCTGATGGTAATAATGGTGTTGGTTTTGCACCTTTACCACTTGAACCAATAAATCCTGTTACACCTGGTGTATTTCTTACTACTAGCCAAGCTTCATCTGTCATAATCATTTCAATTAAAATATAACCAGGAAACATTTTTTTTAGTTTTTCTTTTTTTACTCCGTCTTTTACTTCAACTTCAGTAGATTCTGGAACAATTACTCTAAAGATATAATCTTGCATACCCATTGATTCAGTACGCATTTCAAGTTTTTCTTTTACTTTGTTTTCATGTCCTGAATATGTATTAGCAACATACCATAATTTTTCTAATTCCATTAATTACCTCCAGTTATAACTGCCATTAATGCATTAAGTAATAGGAAAAATCCTGTAACAAATAATATAAAAATTAATGTTGCAACTGTATACTTAAGTACATTTTTTCTAGTTGGCCAACTTACAAGTGCCATTTCTTTTCTAACACCTTGTATAAAGTTTTCTTTTTTTACCTTCTTTTTTTTAGCTTTTTCTGCCATAAAAAATCCTCCAATAAAAAAACACTATCTGTGTTTCTTATATATAAGATAACATATATATAGTATTTTTTCAAGTATTATATATTAGAATTTAATATTTCTTTTATTTTTATTTTTATTCTTTGAATTGCATTATCTATTTGTTTTGGATTTTTATTTAACAAAAGTGCTATTTCATTATAATTAAGATTATCTAACATATATTCATAAACTACATATTCCATTTCACTTAATTTATTTTTAACTAAATCATTAAATTCTTTATATGATTCTTCTTCGGTTATTTTAATAAGTGGATCATTTATATTTTCTGATTTTATTATATCTATAAGTGGTACACCTAATGAATCACTTACATAATCTAAAGAATATACTTTTTTATCAAATTTAGATTTTTCTGTATTATGTTTTCTTATTATTTTACCTATTCTTCTTTGTAAGCATAAAGTGAAAAATGTTGGGAATGATGCATTTTTTTCAGTATTATAACTATTTAATGCATCTGTAAAAGCATATAATGCTTCAGCATAAACTTCTTGTTTATCTATTTCTAACTTAAAAAATATTGAACTATATTTAATTATTAATATATCTATTATATTACTATGTCTTTTTAAAAGTATTTCTTTTGCTTCTTCAGAATTTTCATTGGCTAACATTAATAATTCATTATCAGATGTAATAGTATCAATCAAATTAATCCCTCATTCCAAACATTAATATACCTGCCGCTACGCTTGCATTTAAACTTTCAGTGTTACTTTCTATTGGAATAGATATTATTTCGTCACTAGTCTCTTTTACTAGTCTACTAACACCTTTACCTTCATTTCCAATCACTAGTATTTTCTTACCACTAAAATCTAATGTTTTATAATCTTTTCCACCCATATCGCTTGTATATACAAAATAATTTTTATTTTTTAAAGAGTTTAATGTATTTACTAAATTAGGAACCATGTATATATTCACTTTATCTATAGTACCTGCGCTTACTTTTATTACTGTATCAGTTACTCTAACTGATCTATCTTTTGGAATTATTATGTCTTTGATTCCTGCACATGCACAACTTCTTATTATCGCACCAAAATTATGTGGATCTTCTAAGTGATCTAAAACTACTACAAATTCCCCATTAATATTTTTGATATCACTATATTCAAAGTCTACTATTTCTAAAATTATTCCTTGATGAACACCACTGACCATACTATCTAATACTTTGTTATCAACCATATTATATTTAATATGGTTTTTATTTAAAATATCCAAATATTCTTTTCTTGAAGTATAAACTTTTAATATTTTTTTCTTATCAATTTCTTTTAATACATTTTTTCCATAAACTAGCATAAGCCATCACCTTCTTATATATTACCATATATTTTATTTTTTTGTTATTCTATCGAAAAATAATTTTAAATCATTTAATGTTTCTAATATATTTTTATTCTCAAAATCTAGTTCTTTATAACTATCATTATCTTTTAAAATTATATTTCTATCAATATTAACAAACGAATTATTATTAAATTTTGGTTTTATCTTTTTAAAATCACAATATTTTTTATATAATCCTTCTTTTTTTAATATATTTTCTATTTTATAATATTTTTTTATTTTATTTACATTAGCTATCTTAGAAAAATTATCAAATATATAACTTATTTTATAACTATTTCCTAATAAATAATATACTTCACTACTTTTACCATATAGTGCAGCATTTATAATACTACTTGAAATACTTTTAACATCAGTCAAATATATATTTCCATCTATAAATTTAGTTATATTTCCTAAATAGTAATTATATAAATAATTATTTATATAATTGTTATTATAATCATCAGTTCCAATTACATTTGAATGTACCACTATTGATGTATTAAGCTTATCTTGATTATTTAGCACTTCATTTGCTGTAACACATAAACATCTACCATAATATGTATTTATATTGTTATTATTAAACATTCCTGTATTGTCAATTCCTTCATGATTAACTATATGAATATATTTATCAATTTCATTTTTGATACATAATTCTATAATATTTTTAGTTCCCGATTCTATTTTATCCTTTATTTTTTTATTATCACTTTCGTATATAGAATAAAAATCTGAACAATTTATTACATAGGTAATAGTTTTTTTATCTTTTTTTAAGATTTCTTTCAGATTATCTATTTTATTTGCATCACCATAATATACTTCTAAATCTTTAGGTAATTTATTTTCATACTTCTTTTTACTAATTAACGTTTTTACTTTCTTTTTTTGATTACACAATTCTTTAATAACATTAAATCCTATGTGTGTTAAACCATCTATTACTATATATTCTTCTTTCATTTTTACTTCCTTTTATTTCTTGTAAATTAATTATAATTAATTTTTACTTTATTTGCAATATATGTTAAAATATTTTCGAGGAAATATTATGTTTAAATATTCAAATGATAATAAAAGATATCATACTGTAAATTACTTTTTTAGAAATAAGTTTAATTCTAAAGTATTAAAAATACCTTTAGATGCTAATTTTTCATGCCCTAACAAAGTTACTGGTGGTTGTATATATTGTAAGGATAATAGTTCATCTACAATAATAAATAGTAATGATAATTTATTGAAACAATTTAATGACGCTAAGGAAGTTATGGATAAAAAGTGGCCTAATAGTAGATATATCGCTTATTTCCAAGCAGGTACTAATACATTTGATGAAGTACATAAATTAAAAGAAATATATGAAAGCGTTATATCTTTACCTAACGTAATTGGTATAAGTATAGCTACTAGACCTGACTCTATTACTGATGAATGTTTAGAATATTTAATAACGTTAAATAAAAAGACTTTCTTAACAATTGAACTTGGATTACAAAGTTCTAATAATGAAACTTTACAATTTATTAACAGAGGCCACAATAAGGAAAACTTTACTAATTGTTTTAATAAACTAAAGAAAAATAATATTTTTACTGTTGCACACATTATAAATGGATTACCTTATGAAAATAAGGATGATATGATAAATACTGTAAAATATTTAAACGATATTGATATTAATGGTATATAAATTCATATGTTATATATCCCAAAAGATACTAAATTAGAAGTTTTATATAATGAAAATAATTTCCATATTTTATCAAAGGACGAATATATAGATATTGTTTGTGATCAACTAGAATTATTAAAACCTGAAATTGTGATTGAAAGAATTACTGGAGATCCTGTTAAAGATGATTTTGTCGAACCATTATGGTTATTAAAGAAGTTTTGTGTACTAAATGATATTGACAAAGAAATGCTTAAAAGAAATACATATCAAGGCAAAAAAATAACAGTTAAATAACTGTTATTTTTAATTTTATAAATATTCAAAAATATTCAAATCTTTTTCTAAAAATTTTATTAAATCTGGTGTTTCATATTTATCTAACATAGCTTTAAATGTACTATGATCTAATAAGAACACTTCATAAAATTTTAAAAAAATATTTTTATAATTAGTTATACCTAAATTTTTTAAGTAATCTATATTTGTTATTACCAACTTTTCTTGGTCTAATAATAAGTTAAATATCAAATCTGGTATACTATTATTTAATTTTTGAATTTCTTCAGCATCGAAGCCTACACCCTTTAAAAATTCCATTTATGCTACCCTCTTATTAGAGTCATAAATCATACTTCCTATACTATCTTTTACTTCTTGAGATAGTTCTTTATTCCCAATAATTCCATGGTAAATAATTTCTTCATCTGTTCTTTCAACACTTTTGTCTGCTAATAATCTAGTAATATTAGATTCAATATCTTGATTGTATTGAATTTCTTCTATGTTTTCTAATATTGTGTATGCTTTTACTTTTAATTCTTCATATCTGTCATAATCTGAATCTGATAATAAATTTTCCTGAGGACTATTTAATACTGTTTCTATATGATTTTCAGTATTATCTATTTGAGTAAAAACCTTATTATCAATTACTTTTTTCTCTGGTTTATTTAATAATAATGTTGGATCATTTATTACTTCTTTATTTATTTTCTTTTGACTTTTAGCTTCAGTTAAAATATTTAATAATTCATCTGCTGGTATAGTAAATAATCTAATATGATGTATATTTTTTGCAGTCAAACCAAATTTTTCTAATATTTTAATATTTGTCATTATCATCTCTTCTGTTATAGAAGGTAAAACTCCTGAATACTTATAAATATTTGAAAAACTTTCATCTGTTAAATATTTTTTTAATAGGGACAATACTTTTAAATCTACTCCCATTTACATCTACCTACTTTCTAGTATGCCATTAAAGGAACTTTTTTAGGATCTAACCCACTTTCTTTTAAAGCGTTTATTGATTTACTTAACTCATTTGCATCATATTTAATTAATATATTTGGATTTAAATATATGTCAAATGGAACTTTTCCAACTCCTAATAATAAGTTTATTTTTTCTTCTAATTGGTCATCTATAAATAATTCTATATTATCAACAAAGATATCTTTGTTAATTCCCATATCTTTTAATAATTTAATATTCTTATTAAACACTGCATTATCAAAGTTATCTGTAATAAATTCTATATCTCTTGTAGTAAAATCAGAGTATTCGAAATTATTTTTACTTAATATTTCTTTCAAATTGATTTCTTCTTTTATGTTTTCTTCAACTACTTTTTCTTTGATTGGTTCTTCAACTTTAATAAAATCTGCTAAATTAATAGGTTTTAATTCATCTGATTTTACTTCAGGTATTTCTGGAAGATCTAAAGCAATTGGTTTTATTTCAACTTCTTTCACTTCTTGTACCTGAGGAATATCTAAACTAATAGGTTTAATCTCAACTTCAGCATTATTATTTAATGTTTTTGCTTCTGCAAATACTTCTGAAAAGCTTTTTCCACTTTTTTTATACTCAGTTATATTGTCATTATAATCATATAATCCATCTTCTGGGAACATTAATATTTTTGCTGTACATCTTTGTTCTTCTTCATTTAAATTAAATTTAGATAATAAATTTATTAAAATATCTCTGGTAATATTAAAGTTACCATTAATAGATAATTCAAAATATTCACTTAATTTATCCTTAGATGCTATTGCATCATCTTTTTTAAAAGATAATTCATCTATTAATGTTAATGAATCTGCTAAATCTTTTTCAACTGATTTAAGTTGATTATTTTTAGTGTCTTTATCATTTTTTAAATTACTTATTTTACTTGGCAATTCAGTATTGAATTCATTACATAATTCACTTGGATTAAAAGTGATGTTTAATTTTTCAATAACTTGTTCATTCTTACCATTACACAGTTTTTTTAATTCATTTAATAGTAAATTACCATCAGTTTCAAGTAAATTAATTTCATTTGATAACTCATCAATATTATTAATTAAGTTTGTTTTTTCGATGATTAAATCATTCTTTTTTAATTCAGAAGCTTCTTGTTCACTTTCTATTTGTTTAATTATTACACTGTCATTACTTTTTAAATTATAAACTTTATCAAGTAAATTTCTTACTTCTAGTCCTATATTTTTCATATATTTCACCCTTTATTCTCATATTAATTATAACAAATATATATGTTGTTGTAAACAAAAAATCAGTAACTATACTGATTTTATGCACCTATTTTTATATATCCGTCAAATGATTTTCCTTGATCGTAATTTTGTTCTTGGTTTGTACCTTTAATTCTAAATGTTATTGTGTATTCTTGTTTTCCATTTGCAGGAATCACAACATAAGACGATAATAACGTATCTTCCCATGGAGCTGTTTGAAATTCACTTTCAAATCCTCCATTATTTGAATCAATTTTATATTCGAAATTTTGACTGGTAAATGTATTTTTGTTTATTACAAATGTTATTTTATAAGTAACTTCAAAGTTTGATAAATTTGTAATTGAAAAGTTTTTATATGGATAATCTTGTCCTTCAGGATGATCATCAGGAAGTAAACCTTCAATTAATAACTCTCCATCTTCTTCATATACAACACTTAATTGACCTGAATTAATATTATTATCTTGATTTCCAGTTACATCTGAAGGTCCTGATGGAATTGTACTATCTTCACCTTCATATTCGTAACATGCACGGTCACATACACCATCATTATCATCATCACACATAACATCACAGACTAAATCACCATTAATATCAATGCCTGTATCAATAATTCCATCCTGGTTAGAATCGATATCTAAATCTGGTTTACCATCACCGTCTATATCATAATTATAATCTGGCCATCCATCTCCATTAGCGTCACAATTTACTGTACATTTTTCTGGATCAGTACCATCATTTACAATATTAAAGTCTGGCTCACCATCACCGTCTTTATCTAAATTAAATATTGGTTCTCTATTACCTTTATAATCAATATCTAAATCTGGTATACTGTCACCATTTGTATCAATATTTATATCAGGAGTTCTGTCATTATTAAGATCAATATTGATATCTGCAATTCCATCTCCGTCTATGTCTATATCTAATTGATTAAGTTCTAAATATAATAATCCAGAATAAGTTGCAGAAAACACACCTATTAATAACGTTGATATCAACAATATTAATATTGGGATTTTACTAGTTCTCTTTTTAAAATAGAACAACAATTCTTTGGGATTTTTTTCAACTGTTAAATTATTTGCTAAATATAAATAATCATCTTCTTTTGAAACAGTTAACTTAATACATTTTAAAATATGCGGTTTAGAAACTTCAACTTTGTTTTCATACATTTTTTTAAGTGTATCTTCTAATTTACCGTATTGTTCTTGATCAGACATTTTATTAAAATCAGAAAGCTCTATCTTCATTTGTTTATATATATTATCTATCTTAACTTTTTTCATGTCTTATTCTCCTATATTTTAATTATATCATTTATTTTAAAAAGTTTAAAGAATTTTTAATTCTATCTTTATGTCTATTAACATTATCCTTCATTATATTTTTAATTTCTAGATATTCTTTTTCTTTTTTTATTTTAATATTTTTAAATTCTTTAGTTAACATATTCTTGAATTCTTTTTCACTACCTGGGTGTTCACTAATATATGCTTCTAGTATCTTTTTTAAATATGGGGCACTAAATTTATATTCTTTATCATTACTTTTTTTATTAATTTTATTTATTAAGTCATATTGTATAAATGACGCTACACTCATTTTCTCCGCTAAATTATATACTTCTTCTTCTTTAGAAGTCGATACTACTTTAACTGACTCTTCTATATCAAATTTTTCTAAAAATTCCCATAACTCTACAGCTTTAATGAAATTCTTATCTTTTAATATCACATTTGTTTTTCTAATAGGACTTCTTACTGGTGTAACTGAACTTAGACCTTTGATGAATTGTGTTCCTAGAAAATCATTAAATATTTCAATTATTCTAGATAATCTCTCTTCAATTGAATCATTCTTATTGTCTTCTTCTGAAGAATCTTTATATTCATTTTTTATTTCTAAATTATATTTAACTTTTTCTCCAACTAATTTTGTTTCACCTTTATAATTTGTAGTTTTAACATATTTTGATTTTAAATCAAATGATCCAGCTTGTAATTGATTATTTAAAAATGTTTTAGTATTTATTATCAATGAATAAATAAATCTATTTTCATATAAATCAGTTGTTTCTTCTTTAAATACATTCAACAATTTTAATGGTTTCACATCACCATCTTTATCAATATCTTGAATTAATGATGTGTGTTTTGCTAAATGTTTTATCGATTCTTCAGTTACTTTCCTTGTTTTTTCTACTGGTATTATTTCTTCTTCTTGAACAATGAATCTTCTAGGATTCCTTACTATTTGATCGATAAAAGGGATAGATTGTTCTAACATATCTATCCATGATAAATCTCTTACTACCTGATTAATATCAGTTTTTACTGTAACTTCACTTTCTGTTCTTGCTATATAATTTATAGCTTTACGATCAGTTAAGCAATCTATTATATCTATAAATTCATTATTCATAATCTAATATCACCCTTATATTGTTTTCTTTAATCTTTCTAAATACGCTATACATTCAACCATTGTATCTTTACCAAATGTTTTATTTAAATAATCTATATAACCGTCTATTTCATTTTTAATAAATGATAAATTTAATTGTTCAAATTTTCTTAATATTTTATTAGCCATAACATAATCTAAACCTTCAAGCTCTGTACCACCACATGCTACATATACTGGAACAAATTCTGTTATATGTTTAACTATACGATTACCAAAAGCTAATCTAAAATGATCAATTACATATCTATCCATTTCATTTAATTTAGTTAATGTATCTTCGCTAACTTTATGTTTCTCTTGTGCATTTGCAAATAATTCAAATAAATATTTACTTGATAATCTCATTGGATCTACATCTGGTGCTTCAAATTGTTCTGCTTTATTATCAATATTTATTGGCATTGCTCTATCGTA
>CAYJPM010000009.1:0-26263 GCA_964372145.1 uncultured Muribaculaceae bacterium
ATAACTATATTGAATAAAGTAGCTACTAACAATATAGGAATATATAAATAGGCATCATTATAACTTTTATCAATCAATATTGGAAATATAATCGGCATTGATGATAATAATAAAAGTAACAATGACATAAAAATTTTAATAACTGAATTAAAAGTTTCAGATAAATATTTATCTCTATCTTCTGAATCAATATATTTTGCTATTGATTGTGTCCATGATAAACTAAATACTCCTAAAAACATATTAATTATTGAAGAAAATTTATTAGAGATTGCATATATACCATTTGCAGTAAGTCCTAAAAATGCTGTAATTATTGTACGATCACTTACATTTATTACCCACCATGATAAACTATTAGGTATTAATGGTAATGAATATGCAAGCATTTCCTTTGTAAGTTTTTTATCACTTTTTTTATAATTAATATATTTATATAACTTAGATGCGATTAATATATATACTACTCCACTTAAATTTGCTATTACCATACTCAAAAGCATACCAGTGGCACCCATATTTAAAGTAACTATAAATAATATACTAGTTATAATAGTTATACTTGCTACTAATGTGCTTCCTATAGCGTACATAATATTTTTATTTAATCCTCTTAATATTTGTAAGGCACATGATAATAATATATTAGAAGTTATTAATCCATAAGTTATCCATGTGAATGGTATATTTACTAAAAATGATAATATTAAATATATTGCACTATAAATTATAGTAGTAATTAATACTATTCTAAAACCAGAACTAATAATTTTTGTTTTTTCACTATCATCTTTAGCATCTATTAAATATCTAAATGTTGCCTGTTCGATTTGTAACACTAGTAGTGGCGCCAATAGATTAGCGTAAGTAACTATTAAATCTACCATTCCGTACTCTGATGTTAATAAATATGATGTATAAAATGGTAAAAGTAAAAAAGATATTAATTGTGTTAATATTTTTCCTACCATTAAAATTATTGTATTTTTTATTAGTTCAATTTTTTTTGACATGTTGCTTACCTCACTATTTTTTTATAATTGATTTTATTTTTTCTACATTTTTATAGCCTAAAATATTAGCTATATGCTGTTTAAATTTAACTTTACAATATTTCCTTTGCAATTTAATTATATCATTATTTTCTTGTAAAATAAAATTTCTTGAAAATGGTCTACTACTTGGTTTTGCAATATTTTTATTTGTTTTTACTGCTTCATCTAAATTTCGTTCATGTAATACCAAATTATCTTTGATTTTATTTATAATAGTTTCACCTTGTTTATTATTCACTAATATTACCGATATACCTTTTTCATATTGTTTTACATCAAATAATTTTTTATCAATACCAACAAAATCTCCTAGTGTTATATCTGCAATTCTAGGAAGAGATGCATACGGACAATTATAACAAGATTCTCTGTAAATAGCTTCATTAACGTAGCATATCATATATAGATCATTAACTGCTTTTATATATATTGGTTTTCTTTCTCGAAATGATATTTTTGTTGTGAAAGTTCTCCAACCATTTTTTTTACTTCTAAATGATACATTAGTAACTTTGTCATTATATTTTTTTTCTAAGTAATTGATATATTTATTGAATATATTTACACTACCCACTCCATGACATATTAAATCTACAGTAAATAAGTTATTATTATTTTTCATTTCACCTAGATAATTATATAAACCTGCTACTTGACACCCAGTTCCAACAAATAATACTTTTTGATTATTTAACAAATATTTTTTTATATCACTAAATGTGTTTTTTGTATCACTTTGAATATATTTGGAACCATGCATTTTTTGATATTCATCCTTATTTGTAGCAATGATATGTTCAACTATTAAATCATCATTTACAGACGCTCCACATATTACTCCACCCTCTTTTAAAATGTAATCTGCAAGTGCAGCAAAAATTCCGCCAGAACTACTTTTTAATAATGTTTCTTCATTATAGTAGTATCCACCATAGGTTAATGGTTTTGAATTATTGTTATTTTCTAATTCATAATTACTTGGACATACTTTTTTACATAAACCGCATCTAATGCATACTTCTTTATCAATTACAGGAAATAAAAATCCTTCTTCATTATATTTTAACTCAACACAATTTTTAGGACATATATTTTTACACGCTCCGCACCCTGTACATTTATTTTTTTCACAAATCAATTTACTCACCTCTGAAATCATCGATTGAATTTTTTAAAAATTTTAATGATTTTTCTTTATTTTTTTCAATAATTTTTTTCACTTCAATATAATCTATATTTTTTTTATTTTCAACTTTAGATATATCGCTTGATTCAATCAATATATTTTTTATACCTAACAAATCTATTAAATCATATAATCTTATATTTTGAGATGATATGTCATCATCTTTAAACCTCTTTAAAATATATATTTTTTTTTCAAATATAATACTAAATATACTTCCATGATATGAATCAGTAAATATAAACTCTGCATTTTTAATTAGATTAATAAAATCAAAAGGATCCGCTATTAAATTTCCATTATTATCATTTGCAAGTATTGCTAAATTTACTATTTCTAAATTATTTTCCTTAGAAAATTTTTCAATTTCTTTTGTATAATCATCATTTTTAGTTAGTAAATAAACTAGAACATATTTTTTCTCATAATTTTGTTTATCTATAACGTTACTCCACTCTTCTTTATCTAATAAGAGTGTTGGATCTAGAACATGTTCTGTTGAAATATTATAATCTTTTTTTAGTAGTTCAACATTTGTTTTTTCTCTTAGAGATATATATTTAAAATTTTTTATAAGTTTTAAGGTCTCATTTAAATTATTTATATTTTCAATATCTTTTCCAAAACTTGGTGCATATGCAATTTTATTTAAAGTAAATGGTAAATAATATAAAGGATTAATATAACCTTTTTTATTATTCCATATTTGATCACTTCCACAAATGCTTATATCATAATTATTTATTTTTTCTTTAAGTTTATTTTCGCCATAAATTACTTTGCTAATATTTAAATTTTTTTGGTTCCATTCATTGAACTTTTTTAATGTTTTGTAGAAATTATTATTGCTAAAATAATATGATTTATATTTTAATTCTTTAATTAAACATTTTAAATAATTTGATTCATAATTTAATATTTCTACATCATCACCGTTTTTTTTCAAAACATGTGATAATGCGAAAGCTTGTAAACATGATCCATAATTGTATCTGTAATATGTTGAAATTGATATTTTCATTTTTACTCCTTAATTTCTATTTTACCATCATAATTTTCATTAAAATTAATAAATATTAAGACGAACATTAATACTGAACTTATATTAAACAATATATTAGTTCCTATCATTGATATAGCAAATATTAATATTATTGTTCTTGAATATTTATTTAATTTGATGTAATTTATTATTAACACAGAAGCAAATATTATTGTTCCTGTTATACCTAGTGACACTAACAATCTACCTAAACTTGGTAAATAGTCTGTTTCATAATATATACCTTTTCCAAATATATAATCTTTTATACTTAAATCTTCATTGTAAATCATTGAATAATTTTCAAATCTTCCTGTTATAGAAGTTCCTACCTCACCATCTGTTGTTACTATTCTATTAACAATATTTTCAAATGTTGGAATTTGCATTAATATAAATACTACTGCTATTAAACCTATTAATAAAAATATTAATACACTTATATTTTTCCTGAAAGCTCTTAATATAGTAGGTATAAAACAAATTGGAATCAATATATAAGCAGTAGTACTTGCAGTAAGGATTAAGCCTATTAATATAATAAAAACCATTAGTATTTTTTTTCTTAAATCCTCTTTACTTTCTATTATTAAATATAAAATAGGAATAGAAAATATTGCGAAATATGCTGGTTCAATAAATACACTGTATGATCTATATAATACTAAACCTGATGTAAAATAATGGATTGTCGATTCACTCCATAAGTTTTCTATGTAATCAACTGGATTTAACGGTAATATATTTATTGGTAATACAATTGTAAACATTTGAAATAATACATATTGTAGTATTGAATATATGGCAAATATTATAGCTAATCTTTTATACCATTTATAAAAGTATTGTTGATTTAAATTTCTTTTAGTTACTAATATTATAAATGTTAAATAAAATAAATATCTACTTACTGATAATAATCCAATAGTTACATCAGAAGGTGTTATAACAAAATTTAAGGCTGTGTTGTATATTATATAAATAATATATAACACAAAAGTAATAGAAGTAAATTTATCTGTTTTTTCTTTTGAAATTATTTTATTACACATTAATAATATTATAGTAAACATTAAAAATAAATCTCCTAATGTAAAACCAGATATAAATACTTCGTAAACAGATAATGGCATAAATAATAAAGTACACCAGGTAATCATTTTATTTATAAAAGATACTTTGCCTTTTTCCATTTTAACTCCTTTTAAATATTATATATATCTATTAATTCTTTTTTATATTTGTCTTTATTTGTATATTTATCAACTATTTTGCTATAATTCGAAAACTCATTATCATTTATTTTCATTATATAATCATTAATATTATAACATATATAGTCTTTATTATCTTTAAATATTTTTTTTAATCCTCCAGCACCACTATTTAATACTGGTTTATCAAGTATTAATCCTTCGATTGCTGCTAATCCAAAACCTTCAAAAACAGATGGCATTATACCAATTCTTGAAGCTGCAATGTATGGATACGGGTTGGATTTAAAACCTACTAAGTCTATACGACTTGTTAATTTGTATTTTTTTATCAATTCAAGGCAATCGTTTTTTAGATTTCCATCACCTATCATTATGGCATTTAAGTTTTTATCGTTTAATTTATTTACTATTTCTATAAATAATAGTGGATTTTTTTCTTTACTTAATCTACCCAAAAAGAATAGATCATATTTTTTCTTAGTTTTAAATTCTTTAGATTTTTTAATAACCATATCTTTATTTATGTAATTTTCTAATATGTAAGTTTTTTTTGAAATTATGTCTTTATATATATATTCGTCAATAATTGATTTTGAAATAAATATGATTTTATTAAATTTTTTACTAGAAAATTTGTACATTAAACTTTTGATTGATAGTTTTTTTACTTTAGGATCATTTTTATGAATTTGTGAAATAATTTTACCTTTATAATTTATAAAATTTAATATAATACTAGCTTTATAATCATGTGCATGTATTATATCTGGTTTATAATCTTTGATAACTTTTTTTATATTTCTGACATTAAATGATTTGATTGGTATATAATTTATATTTTTATCTCTTAATATTTCTGAAATTTTTCCTTTTGGTGAACAATACGACATAGAGTATTCATTTTTTAAAGTATCAATCATAGTGCATACAACATTTTCTGCTCCTGAGTATTTATTACTAGATAATAAATGTAAGATTCTCTTCTTTTTAAAATATATGTGTTGAATTTTATTAATTATATTTTCTAATAAATATATATCATCAAATTTAAAAGAATTTAATGGTTTATTTTTTATTAATTTGATGTTTTTTATCAAGTTTGATATATCATCAATTTCAATTACATAACCATTAATTTTATCTTTTATTAAATCTTTTGCTCCCCTACAATTCATTGCTATTACTGGGACATCCATAAATAATGATTCTATTATATTAACTGGCAAACCTTCTCTTTTTGATGTTGATATTAATAAGTTTGATATACTTAATATTTTTGGTATATCTGTTCTATATCCTAAAAATATTACATTCTTCATTAAATTATTATCTTTAACATATTTCTTTAAATACATTTCATTTACACCACTACCAGCAATAATTAATTTAATAGATTTGTCTGTTTTAATAATTTCTTTCATTGCTTTTAATGATGCAATTTGATTTTTATTGTCATTTAATTCTCCTACTTGTACTATAACAAAATCTTCTTTATTTATATTGATTTCATCCATTAATTTTACTTTTTCAGATTCTTTAATTTTTTTATTAAATTTTTCTTTGTTTATTCCTACACCTGGTAAATAATGAACATTAGTATTGAAATTATTTTTAACTTTATTATAATCTTCTTTATTTATTGTAATTAGTTCATCTGTAAAATTAGCAAATAATTTTTCTATAGGATAATACAATATCCAATTTATTATTGAAGCTCCTTTATAAAAATGAAAACCATGAGCAGTATATATAACTTTTGTACCATATTTTTTTCTAACTTTTCTGGCAGCTAACCTTGTTATTATACTACCCATTGGTGTATGAGTATGTATAATATCATATTTCTCTTTTTCTATTATTTTTTTCAAAGCAAAATACGCTTTAATGTTTTTCAAACTAAATGGACTTCTTTCAAATGATATTTGATATTTCTTGTCGCAATACTCAAATTTTTCATTTCCATTTGTAGAAACATGCACTTCATAACCTTTTTTCTTAAATAACATTAAAAAAGGTATATGGAAGTGTTTAATATGAGTATCTACTGTTGCAGTAAATAAAACTTTCTTCATATTATTTCACCATACCTTATACCTTAATTTAACCACTGATTCTTTAAATAATCAAGTTCATATTTTATTCCTAATTTGGAAATGTCTACACTTTCTTTTTTTAATACTGTTTTAATTGAAGCAATTATTATTTTAATATCTACTATTAGCGATATATTTTTAACATATTCGATATCTAATATTAATTTATTTTCAATTGATATACCATTTCTTCCAGAACATTGTGCTAAACCTGTTATTCCTGGTAATACATCTAACCTATGTCTTTGTTCTTCAGTAAAATATTCGTTATAGTTTGTAATCCATGGTCTTGGACCTATAAATGACATTTCACCTTTCATAATATTTATTAATTGTGGTAATTCATCAATACTTGTACTTCTTATAAATTTACCTATTTTTGTGACTTTATTTTCTGTTTTAAAATTTAATACGTCGTTATCACAAGTCATACTTCTAAATTTATATAAATTAAACACTGATCCATCTTTACCACTTCTAGCTTGTTTAAATAGAATTGGTCCATTACTATCTTTTTTTATTAATAAAGCAATTACTATTAATAGCGGACTTAATGTTATCATCATAATTGATGCCACTAGAAAATCAATTATTCTCTTTACTACTATATACATTTTAACCCCCAATTAAATTATTCATTTAATATGCTTGTATTGTAACACAAATGTAACATTTTGTCAATATATCATAAAAAAAAGCATATAACTATGCTCTTCCTGAGTAACTACCATCTTTAGTAGATATAATAATTGTTTCACCTTCGTTTATAAACATTGGTACCTTAACATTGTAACCAGTTTCAATTTTAGCATCTTTTTGTACATTTCCAGATGCAGTATTTCCTCTAACTGCAGGTTCTGCTTCAATTATTTTATACTCTATTTTTTCAGGTAAATTTATTCCAATAATTTCACTTTCATAATACTCAATACCTATGTTTAAACCTTCTTTAATATACATTAATTTATCTTTTAAGATATTTTTATCAATTTCAGTTTGTTCATAAGTTTCATTGTTCATAAAAACTAAATTATCTCCGTCTGAATATAAATATTGTGCATCTATTTTTTCAATATGTGCTTTTTGAACTTTTATATTAGTATTAAAAGTTTCTTCAACAGTTGATCCAGTTCTTAAATTTCTAAGTTTAATTCTTACAAAAGCAGGCCCTTTACCAGGCTTAACATGTTGAAAATCTTGTATTAGACAAAGATTTCCATCAATAATTACCGTCATACCATTTTTAATATCATTGATATTAATATTCATAATAATCTCCTAACTATTTCGCTTGTTTAGCAACAACGCTTTTTCTACATTTTTTACAATATTTTTTAATTTCTAAACGTCCTGTAGTGTTTTTTCTATTTTTACTTGTAGGTCTAAGTTCTAAACCACAAACTGTACACTTCATTATTACGTCACTACGATTATCATTTTTAGCCATTTTTCCTGCCTCCTTTATAAATCTATATCATTATATCAAATGTTTTAATAATTTTCAAATAAAAAGTCAGTAATATCCTTAGAAATGTACCTAGATATACGATAAACATAGTCATTGTCATCATCTATAGAGTGTGCTATATGTGGTGTTATAATGGCAATACTATATTTTGGATTCTCTAAAGGTGCATATCCAGCAAATGTTAGCGTTGTTGTTTTAGTATCAATTTCTCCATCTTTGTTAGAATCTAGGAAAGATTCACTGGTACCTGTCTTGCCTACTGGGTCATATAAATTGTCTATATAGCCATATGCTGTACCTCCACTTACAACTCCATTTAATCCTTCCTTAATTCTCTCAAAATATTCATCATTTATACTAAGCGTATTTAACACTTTATTTGTTTTATCATATATTAATTCGTTATTATTATATACTTTATCTAGCAAACTCAATTCTAATCTTTCTTTATCATTTGCTATTGTATTAATATATTGTAACAATTGTAATAATGTATATGTATCATATTGACCTATAGCTAGATTCATTAGTAAATCATCTGCGATTATTTCACCTTCATAACCGTTTATTTCACCTTCTAAATCAATATTTGTATAATCTCCTAATCCATATTCTTTTAAAGTATCTCTGTATATATCAAATTCTCTTTCAGTTGCATTTAATTTCATATTATAGGTGTAATTTTGTCCTGTCAAACCTATTGCTAATAAATATTGATAATAATTTGACGATTGTATTAATGCATCAATATCATCTATGTACCCTAAATCTTTCCAAGAACATTTTTCTGGAACTAAATATAATTTTACACACGAGTCATATATTTCTTTGTCTGGTATAATTAAATCATTATTGTAACCTACCGCCATTGTAGCACCTTTAACTACAGAACCTACTGTAAAAGATGATGTTAATATTTCATTAGTTATCTCATCATAACTTGTTATTTTTTCATTTTTTAAAATTCTTTGACCACTTATAGCTAATATTTCACCAGTTAATGGATTTGATATTGCTGCATATGTATCTGTAAAATATTCAGTATTAGGCATATCTTGTGATTTAAGTAATTCATCTTTAATTATTTTTTCTAATTCTAATTGTATATTAATATCAATTGATAAATAAATATCATTACCTACTATTTCTTCTTTAATTAATTTTAATGTACCATTTTCATTTACTTTATATATTGCTTTTTCACCTTTTAAATATTCTTCATATTCTTTTTCTAAATATGATACACCAACTATATCACTCATTTCATAACCTTTGTCTAAATAGTATTCTTTGTCTTCTGCATAAATTTGACTTATTGAGCCTAAAATACTTGATAACGTATCTTTATATGGATAATATCTTTCCCAAATTATTTCTGTGGTTATACCTTTTATATTTGATTCTGCTATAACTGCAAATTCCTCATCTGAAACATTTTCTTTTAAATTTTTTTTAGCATATGAATAATCGCTATTCATTAAATAATATATATTAGCGGCTTTTTTATCCATATCACTTAATTTATTTAAATCTATTCTTTCTAGTTTTAAATTTTTAATCTCATCATCCGTTAGTTTTCTTTCATTATATAGTATATATTCCTCATCTGTTATTAAATCTTTTCCATTGTTATTTAATAATAGATAAAATTCTTTTTGATCACTTACACTTGCTATATCCATTGTTAGAATTTTTGATAATTGATAAGCAATATCTATTTCTTCTTGTTGCGTCATATTATTTTGTTTATTGTAAAATATAGTATTAACTCCAATACTATCTACTAAAACGTTTCCATTAACATCTAATATTCTTCCTCTTTTAGCACTTGTTCCATATACATATAAATTGGTTTTTTCATATAACTCTTCTGTATAATATTCATGCATAAAAACATTTAGGTATATAACTCTACCTAATATAATACTAAATATAACTATTATAATAATATTTTTAATTTTAAACATATTTATCATTATTTAGTATTCTTTTTTTTATTTATTTCATACAATATAATAGGTGATTTTATGTACTTCTTAATTGAAAAATACATCAATAATTTAAGTAAAGATAATTTGAATATTTTAGCACTTAAAAATAGTATTTCATTAAATGAAAATGAATTAGATTTTTCTTATAATTTTTTTAAAAAAAATTGGAATGCAATACTTGCAAATCCAAATAATTTTGTAATTGATAATTATAAAAATAATTATACAGATGAAAATTTTATTAAAATTAAAAAACTATATTACAATCTATTAAGTAAATATTCTCATTTATTATAGTAATTATTTATATCTTCAATTAAATTATTATTTATTTTTTTTGATTTAATCATGTTTATTTCAAATTTGTACGGAGGATAATCTCCAACAAAAGGTGTTTCTAATATTTTAGAAACATTTTTTAATTTTTCGTTATATACTACATTTAATAAATTTTCAAAACCTATATTTCCAAAACCTATATTTTCATGCCTGTCTTTTTTTGCTCCTAAAATGTTTTTAGAATCATTTAAGTGGACACATTTTATTTTTTCAATACCTATACTTTTATCAAATTCTTCTAAATAGTTATCAAATTTTGATATATCTATACCTGAATCATTTAAATGACATGTATCAAGGCATACAAATAAATTAATGTGATTTACACTATCTATAATATATTTTAGTTCATCCATATTAGAACATACTTCTGTTCCTTTTCCAGCCATAGTTTCTATTAATATAGACACTTTTTCATTAACACATAATTTTAATGCTTTTATAACATTATCTAATGCTACACTTTTTTCTATACCAACTGCATTGCCTGGATGAATTACTAATTTAGTTATACCCAGTAAATTACATCTTTCTATTTCTTTTTTTAAAAATTCTACTGAAAAATTCCATTGTTCTTCTTTAGCAGTTGCTAAATTTATTATATATGGAGCATGGCAAACTACATTATTAATATCAATATTATTTTCTTTCATCAATTGATGTGCTTCATTTACTAAATTTATATCTATCTCTTTTCTAACAGTATTTTGTGGAGCACCTGTATAAAACATAAATGTATTACCACCATATTCAATAGTATCAATAACACAACCAAGTAATCCTTTTTTAGAAAAACTCACATGTGAACCTATAATCATTTTTATCACCTAATATTATTATACAATAAAAAAATAGATTTTCAAAATCTATTTAATTGAAGCAGTACAAGTTGTCATATCTATCGATATATTATCCGCATTAATATATAGACCATCAGCTGGTATTGCTGTTTGAGCTGTTTCAATTGCTTCAAGATTGTCTATTGCATCTGCTGTTGCTGCAGTCATTTTAATAAAATATCCGTTATTTTTATCTAATAGTAATATATCAAATGCATTTTTATCAGATGCGTTAACAGAAGCACATCCTGAATATGTATCTAGTGAAACATTTTCTAAGAAATCCTCAGATATTAATGTGTCTATTGAATAAAAATCTGCTGTTGCTTGTCCTGATATCCCTCTTGATATATGATAACTTTCTGCTGAACTTAAAACAGTTGTTGCAGTAGATTTAAATGCTCCTACTCTAGATGTTTCTATCATTGGTAATACCGCGTTAGCTCCTATTAACATTATAATAGCTAATACTACGATAACTGCTAATAACTCTAGTAATGTAAAACCATTTTTTACTTTTGTTAATTTTTCCATTTTTACTCTCCTTCTATATTATACTTTAATTTTACATAACTTCTTTGATTTAGTCAATGAAATTAATGTATAAATTATAAATTATTTACATATTAATTACAATTTTCAGATAAAATAATTTCTTTAATTTCTTTAATCGTTGATGTGTATACCCCATTTTCACTTTTTATAGTGTAACTATAACAATTTAGTTTTAAAGTTTCTTCTCTTGGGTCAAGTATATTACCAAATTCATCATCTGATACTAAATAACCTTCTTCGTATAATTCTTGCACTGTAATTTCTGATTCAGATCTAATTAATTTATCTGTTGCATATTTAGTTGCTGCTCTTTCAAAAGTTTCTAATTTATTTTCATATGCTGTTTCTTTTATATTACCTGTTATCATTAAATAACTACCAGTTCCTACCGTTAAAATAACTGCAAGAACAACTATCACAGCCAACATTTCAGTTAGTGTAAAACCATTTTGTTTCATTTTATCAACCCTATCTAAACTAATTATAACATATTAAAAGACAATTATTCAATTGTCTTAATAATATTTATATCGCCTTCGATATATGTAATATTTATTTCATCATCATTTTTAAGAAATGGTAAGATATCTTCCTTAACTTTTATTGAAACTTGGTATCTTAAATTATCTTCATCTGTTATAAAGTAATTCGTGTCACCATCTATAATAGCGCTTGTAATACTTTTTATTATTATTTCTTTTTCTAAAGACTCTAATTCTATGGAATCATCAGAATTAATTTTACTTAAATATTCTGCTGCTGCTTTTTCTATTCCTAATGAGCTTTCAGTAGTTGATACTATTTGATAATCCACTACATCTACAAATGCATACATTTTTACTAATCCAGCTGCATCTTTTAAACTCATTAAATATGTTGGTCTTCCATTTAAATTAATTAATAACGGGAAAGATGCTACATATCCTTTTTCTTGAACTAAACCTTCAGCGGAACTCATTGCACTATATTCTTCAGCTCCTGCGACTGGATAATAATTAGCTTCCTTAGTTCTTAAATTTACTAATATGAACCCTAAATTTGATTCATCTGCTGCAACAGACGTAATACCTGTATATAAATATACATCATCATCAATAGTTAAATAATTGTAACCATCAGTTGTATTAACTACATTTTTTTGACCAAATATTGAATTCCAAAATCCATTTACATATGTACCCCAGTTATCAACTTGCTCTATGATTAAATCAGATTCAAATACATGATCAACCCAAGAAGGAACATCTTCTAAATCATATTTTGTTGACTCACCAGTTATGGCATCTAATACTATAGCGCCTGTTATTTCTTTTTTTACATTAATCCCAGTATATTTTACTGTAGGTACTATCCAGTACGGATTACCTTCTTCATCTATTTCAAATGTTTCTTCTCCAAATATTACAGTTGGATAATCAAATCTTAATTTACGGTATAAGTCTTCACTAAAAAATGCACTAGGCATATATTTCATACCTTCATCTATTTTTACTAAATTTGATTTTCCATCTACAGAATTAACTGTTATATATCCTTGGATACCTTCATCTTTATTTGAAAAATATTTAAATATTCCATCATACTCTAAAGGTGTTACTCTTAAAATTTCTTCATTATAATTTATTTGTGTATACAACTCACTTACATAAAATTGTGAAACCCATTCTGGCATTTCGCCCATTTTTCTATCCCCTAATTTTTGAGTAGAATCTTTATCTAAAAGAGGTATTTTTGTAAAATCCACTTCATTTATGTCGCTTGCAAATGTATTTGTTTCATTAATATTAATTCTATTAGCATAACTATCTGCATTAAAAAATGGAGATACTAGAAAATTAAATCCTATTATAGATATTATTATTCCTGCAATAGTAAATAATAATATTTTAGATACTATCCCAAAATTTCTACTTAAATTAAGATCGTTATAATTTATGTAACCATTTTTTTTAGTAGTTACATTATTTAACACATTACCTATTCCAGTTATTGTACTTGATATTAAAAATACTGTTAATATAGTAATTATATATGACCAAAAATTTATTGAATGTATATTTATTGGTGGTAATACTATGTAGTAGTATAGAAAACCAAATACTATGGTACATATTATAGGTATTATTATTTTTTTCATTTTATCACTCCTAATATTAGTATAACAAATTTATTTTAAAGTATCAATGATACTACTTACTATATCGATATTATCTATAAAATTACTTATTTTATCACTAGTTCGCTCTTTATAAAGAACTTTCATGTCTTTTACAAATCTATCATAGTCTATAGTTCCTCTATTTAATTCTTTAATATAATAAGAATTATCTTTTAAATAATTAAAATATTTTGTATTTTCTCGAAATTTAACTTGTGTTTCTAATTCCATTTAATCTCCAAAAAATTTATCAATTGGCCTAGGTGTTGTTGGTCCTTTTGGTTTAATTACACTTGATGCATTTTTACCAGTTAATTCTTGTACAAATCCTAATGCTTTTTGTGCTGTACCAATATGTTCTTGAATTGAATCCATATTTATTCCTTTCATCATATCTGTAATTTTTCCGATTCCACCACTTGTCTCTTTTTTTAAATTTTCTACTCCACTATACTTATCCCAAATACTACGATCTGATCCATATAAATCGTATATTTCATAAAATTTTTGCCATGTCATATCACCTTTATTAATGTAATCTATAAGTTCTGGTTTTGCTTTTACAAATTCTTTAAATTCTTCTTTCTTATTCAAAATAAAATCACCCATTTAAATATATGTTTTAAATGAGTGATTGTTTCTATAATTTGAAATCTTTAAATTCATCTTCCAATGACATTTGTTTTGGTTTTTCTTCTATTTTAATTTCTTCTTTTATTTCTTTTTTTTGATCTTTTAAGTTAACTAAATCTTTTTTTTGTGCTACAAAATCTAAATTACCTTTAGAAACCACACTACCAGTACTAGCTATATCCATTATTGATATATCACTATTTTTTACTTCTTTGATTTCAGTACCGTCTATAAATAAATTTACATCTTTAGAATCAGTTAGAAATGAAGAAATAATTTTATAATCTTTAGCTTTAACTTTTTTAAATAGCATATTACCTTTTTTTGCTCTTGTTACATTTTCAAGATCAACCATCTTAATTCTTTTACCAGTTTTAAAATTAGTAAATATACTTAAATATTCATTTTCTTTATCTATACTTGAAGCATAAACTACTTCATCTTCTTTTAATGAAATCCCCTTAACTCCACTTGTTTTAACACCTACAGTTGGTATTTCATTGCTTAAATATTTTAAATAATAACCATTTTTTGTTACAAATATAACTTCTTCTTTTTCCATTGTAACATTTATAAGTTCATCATTATCTTTAAGTTTGAAAGCCACCATCGGTTTAGAATATCTTGTTACTTCAAAATCAGATAATTTAACATTTTTAGTCATACCATTTTTAGTAAATAATGTTAAATTTTTATCTTTATTTTTAAGTATTATACTAGATACTATTTTTTCTTCTGGGCTAATCATTATTGTATTAGTTATATGTTTACCAAGATCTTTCCATTTTACATCAGGTAATATATGAACTGGTACATATAAATAATTTCCTAAGTTAGTAAATAATAAAAGTGTATCTTGAGTAGTTACTAAATATTCACCTGTAACATAATCTCCAGGCTTAACATTTGTATCTTCATCTGTTGCAGAATAACTTTTAAAACTTACTCTTTTTACATAACCTTCATTTGTTACTACTACGACTACATTCTCAGTTGGTATCATTTCTTTTAAATCTACTTTTATTTCAGTTATTTCATCTTCAATAATAGTTTTTCTAGGAACTGCGTATTCTTTTTTAATATTTTTAAGTTCTAATTTCATTACTGATTTTAGCTTATCTTCACTAGATAGTATTTCTTCATGTAATTTAATTAAAGCTTTAAGTTTTTCACTTTCATCTTCTAGAACTACTATATCTGTATTAGTTAATTTATAAAGTTGTAACATAACTATTGCTTCGGCTTGTTCTTCAGTAAATTCATACTCTTTTACTAAGTTATTTTTAGCATCTATTTTATTTTTAGATCCTCTAATAGTTTTAATTACATCATCTAATATACTTATTGCTTTAATTAAACCTTCCACTATATGAAATCTTTTTTTGAAGTATGCAAGTTCAAATTCACTTCTTTTTGTAACCACTTCTTTTTTATGATTTATATAAGCATCTATTATATCTAATATTCCTAAAACTCTAGGAGTTCTATCTACTATAGCTACCATATTATAGTTATACGATACTTGAAGTTCTGTATTTTTAAGTAAATAGTTTAATATAAAATCTTTATTAGCTCCTGCTTTTAAATCAATTGCTATTCTAAGACCTGTTCTATCTGTTTCATCTCTTACTTCTGCAATACCTTCTATTTTTTTATCTATTCTAATACCATCCATTTTGGCTACTAAATTAGCTTTATTAATTTCATATGGTATTTCAGTAATTATAATTTGTTCTTTACCTTTATTCTTAGCAAATTCTATTTTACTTCTAAGTATTACTTTACCTTTACCTGTAGTAAATGCATCTATTATCCCTGTTTTACCTTGAGCTGTTCCACCAGTTGGAAAGTCTGGACCTTTTACTATATCTAAAATAGTATCTAAATAACAATTAGGAGAGTCTATTCTTTTTATAGTTGCATCTATTATTTCACCTAAGTTATGTGGAGGTATATTAGTTGCATAACCTGCTGATATACCGCTTGTACCATTTACTAGTAAATTCGGATATTTAGACGGCAGAACAATTGGTTCTAAATGTCTATCATCAAAGTTAGGAGCCCAATCAACAGTTTCTTTTTCAATATCTTTTAGAAGTTCGCTTGCTATTTTTGAAAGACGAGCTTCTGTATAACGATATGCAGCAGCACTATCTCCATCCATAGAACCATTATTACCATGAATATCTACTAATATATGATTTTGTTTCCACCACTGAGACATTCTTACCATAGCGTCATATACAGATGAATCACCATGTGGATGATATTTACCCAAAACGTCTCCAACAGTTGTTGCACACTTAAAATATCCTTTATCATGTGTAAAACCTGCTTTATGCATCGCATATAGTATTCTTCTTTGAACGGGTTTAAGTCCATCTCTTACATCTGGTATTGCTCTATCTTGGATTATTTCTTTGGCATATTTACCAAATCTGTCTCCCATTATTTCTTCAAGAGCATAATTTTGTATTTTATTTAATAAATCATTCACTTCAAACACCTAATTTCTATAGTCATCTTCCATACTGAAAACAACATTTTCATTTATCCATTCTTTTCTAGGTTCAACTTTATCACCCATTAAAGTACTAACTCTTTTTTCTGCTAAGGAAGCATCATCTATATTTATTTTTATTAAACTTCTTGATGATGGATCCATTGTAGTTTCCCATAATTGGTCTGGATTCATTTCCCCTAATCCTTTATATCTTTGTATAGTAAATTTATTAGATGTATTTCTTTTTGCTTCTTCTAATTCTTCGTCACTATATAAATATTTAAAATTCTTACCTACAGTAAATTTATAAAGAGGAGGAAGTGCTATGTATAGTTTTCCAGCTTCTATTAAAGGTCTCATATATCTATAAAAGAATGTAAGAAGCAATACTTGAATATGTGCTCCATCTACATCGGCATCGGTCATAATAATTACTTTATCATAGTTAGATTCTTTTTCTTCAAAAGATGCGCCTACACCTGCTCCGATAGTATGTATTATTGTGTTAATTTCTTCGTTTTTAATAATATCTTCCATACTAGCTTTTTCTGTATTTATAACTTTACCTCTTAATGGTAATATTGCTTGGAATTTTCTATCTCTTCCACCTTTTGCAGAACCTCCAGCTGAATCCCCTTCTACTAAGAATAATTCATTAATTTTAGGATTTTTACTCTGTGCTGGAGATAATTTACCAGATAAATTTTTTTCTAATTTATTTTTCTTACCATTTCTTGCTTCTTCTCTGGCTTTTCTTGCAGCTTCTCTAGCAAGTTTACTTTTTAATGCTTTATCTATAATATTAAGAGCTATTTCTTTATTTTCTTCTAAAAAGAATTTTAAATTTTCATACGTTATACTTTCGGTAACACTTCTTGCTTCAGGTGTTCCTAGTTTTCCTTTAGTTTGACCTTCGAATTCTAATAAATTTTCAGGTATTCTAAGATTTACTACTACTGATAAACCTTCTCTTACATCAGATCCATCTAAATTTCCATCTTTACCTTTTAAAATATTATTATTTTTAGCATAATCATTAAACGCTTTAGTTATACCAGTTTTGAAACCAACTTCATGCGATCCACCATCACTAGTTTTAACATTATTAACAAATGACATAATATTTTCATTGTAAGAATCAGTATATTGCATAGCTATTTCCACTTCAATACTTGATTTATTTCCTTTAAAATTTATTACATTATGTAGTACTTTTTTATCTTCATTTATGTATTCTACAAAACTAGTAATACCATTTTCATAGTGATATTTAACATCTTTACCATCTTTTTCATCTATTACTTCTACGGTTAAGTTATTTAATAGAAATGCTGACTCTTGCATTCTTTCACAAATAGTTGTATATGAAAAATTACAATTTTTGAATATTGTATCATCTGGCATGAACGTTACAGTTGTACCAGTTTTTTTAGTAGTACCTACTTCTTTCAAATTATTATCTAAATGACCACCATCTTTAAATGATATTTCATGTATTTTTCCATCTCTACAAATAGATACATTCATCCATTTAGATAATGCATTAACTACTGATGCACCTACACCATGAAGTCCACCTGACACTTTATAACCTGCTTCTTGAAATTTACCACCGGCATGAAGTACTGTATAAATAACTTCTGGAGTTGATTTACCTGTTGCGTGTTTACCCGTAGGTACACCACGTCCATTATCAGATACAGTAACACTTCCATCTTTGTTTAATACTACTTTTATATAGTCTCCAAAACCATTAATAACTTCGTCTATAGAGTTATCAACTATTTCCCATACTAGATGATGCATACCTCTTTTATCAGTCGAACCAATATACATACCTGGTCTTTTTCTAACTGCCTCTAAACCTTCTAAAACTTTTATACTTGATTCATCATAATTTGTTGTCATACTCTATTCACCAACGATATTATAGCAAAGATTCTTGAAATAATGCAAGGTAATTTAACTTTTTATTCAATTATATCAGAAAAAAATCGTTAATTTTTAACGATTTATCTTCTTTTGTTATTTATTTCTTCTAGTTTTTTATTTTCTATTTTTTTAGATTCGACTAAGTTAATTTCCTTATTATTTAACTTATAGTCTTTATATATCTCATATAGTAATGGTCCATTTTTAGCTAAATAAAATAATGTAATTATAACTCCATTTTCGATTATTCCTGTTAACATTTTATTTTTTAAATTTTCTATTATATCAGTTTCAGGTATATTATCATTGATACTTTGTAATATTTCAATTACAATTACAAAATCACTTCCTCTAGAAAAACTTAGTAATGAATTATATAAGAATAAATTAAATTCGTTTATTCTTTCTGGATAAATATATTTATATCCTTCATTGATCATTTCATTTACCAATTCAAAGTTATTACCATTATTTTCAGCAAATTTAATTAAATATTCTTTTGTTATAGTAGTAGACATGTCTTAATCCCCTTTTCAAGTAATTGTATTATACAGTATTAATATTTTAAATGCAATAAAAAATACCTATAAGGTATTATTTAATATCGTATGATTCTCCAGTTAACGAATCTAAACTAAATTCAGTAGGTTCTTTTGTTTCTTCTTTTAATTTAGGTAATTCAATATCTTTGTTTTCTTCTTTTTTTAACGGAATATCAATTATTTTTGGTTCATCTTTTTTTTCAACGAATACTGAACTAAATATTTGAGTGTTTTCAAATTTTGGTTTTTCAACCACTTCATCTTCAACACCTAATTGATTAACTACTTCATCGAAATTGAAAGTTGAACTATCATTATTTGTTTCTACTATGTTTTCTTTAGGTTGTTCTATTTTAATTTCTTCTTTTTCAACCGGTTCTAATATAGGTTTACTTTCTTCAACTTCAGTAACTTTTAATTCTTCTTTAATGTCATTTAAATTTGGAAGAACTGATGTTGGTTCTATATCTTCATCAACCTTAATTGGTTCAGTTACATTGTTATTAACCGGAGGAAGTAGAATATCTACATTTTCTTTTCTAACATCTAGAGCTACTTTTTTACTTTCTTCTTTAAAAGTATCTTTACTTAATTTTTGTAATTTTTTTGTTTCTTCTAATTTTTGATCTTTTTTACCTAAAAATAATATCAAAAGAAATAATATTACTAATACTGCAATAGCTATTATTAAGTATGTAGTAAAATTTTCTATACCATATAATTTATTAAAAAAATCTTGCATATAAATACACCTCTTTATTCTATATATTCATACTACCATAAATTAGCACTCTTATCAAGAAAAAATAATTAGCATTTTACACTTTACTAATTATTTATATCTGTTCATTTGAGCCATAACTTGTTTTACTTGTTTTTGACTTGGTTTTCTTCCCATGCTAGTCATCATAGCTTCAATCATTTTTTCATTAATTGGTGGATTTTTTTGTAAAGTTTTTTGAATAAAAAATCTTGCCAAAAAGAATCCTGCTATTAATCCTATTATTAATCCTATACTTATATATAATACTTGTTCCCACATGTTTATATCACTCCTTTGTTTAATTTTACTATATTATACTTAAATTAACAACCATTAAAATTTAAAATATTATCTACCCAAAAATAATCATTATTTTGGAAATCACACGCAAATAAATTCGGATTAATATTTATATTTTCAAAAACATATTTATTGCTCATATTAGTTTTCAAATATATGTGAGTTAAATTAGTTTTTATTAATATTTTTTCATCTCTATATTTATTAAAAAATTTATGTTTATTTTTGTTCATCATATAAAAATCATTATCTTTAAAGTTATTAAAAATATAATCATTAACTTCTTCTTTTTTAAACGGTATTGCTACCTGATCAAAAATATTCATTCCAGTATACATATCATCTTTATCAAAATAATATATATTTTCTAATGCTTTATACAAATTATAAGGATTATCCTTAGTTAAAATTTTAAATTCTTTATTAATATAAAAAATATAAAAAGTTCTCATATCTATCACCTTTTATATTTTAATATGTTTATTATAAAAATTCTGTCGAATTAGCACATGAAAGTTCTATTATAATTTTTTCTTTAATTTTATTAACTGTAAATCCGTATTCGTTTTTTATTTCACTAGGATGTCCACTTTTACCAAAATTATTTATTCCAAATATACAATCTTTATTACTAGCAAATCTGTTCCAAATCAATGGATTTGATGCTTCAATTACAAAAGTTTTAATTTCTTTTGGTAATAATTGTTCTTCGTATCTTGGATTTTGTTTTAAGAAAAGTTCCATGCACGGCATCGAAACAACTCTTATTTGAATATCAGCTTTTAATAATTCATCAGCTACATTCATAGCTAGACTTAACTCTTCTCCTGTTGCTATTATTATTCCATCTAATTTTCCAATTTCTTTACGAACCATATATGCTCCATATTTTATATATTTATGATTCGTATTTTTTATTACTTTAAGTTTATCTTTAGATATAATTAACGCTGAAGGTTTACCACTTTTTAATATAACATCCCATGAACCTATCACTTCATTAATATCAGCGGGTCTAAACACTTGAAAATTTGGAATCATTCTCAAAGAAGACAATTGTTCAATGGGTTCATGTGTTGGCCCATCATAACCAATTGAAATTGAATCATGTGTAAATATATATGTTACTGGTAAATTCATTAAAGCACTAAATCTAATAGAAGGTTTTAAATAATCACTAAATGCTAGAAATGTACTACCGAAAACTTTAAGTCCCGATAATGCCATTCCATTTAGAATACCTCCCATAGCATGTTCTCTAACTCCAAATGCTATATTTTTTTCTAACGGTTTATTATTTGAATTATAGTCACTAGCAATTATTTTAGTTTTACATGATTCGTTTAAATCACATGATCCTCCTATAAAAAAACTATTCTTTTTAGATATTATATTTATTATTTTTTGATTACAAATTCTTAATTCTTCAGAATATTCAGGATTAATTTTAAAATCTATATTTTCCAGACTTAAATCTAAAATAGGTCTTTTTATGTATTTAAGAATATCAATTATTTTTTGGTTTTTTTCATTTATTATTTTGTCATATTCTTTTAACCACTTTTGATAATTTTTATTGACTCTTGCATTAATATAACTTTGATATATTTTGACACTTTTTTCATTAATATAAAATGGTATTTCATTTTGTTTATATTTTAATTTTAGTTGTTTTATATCACTTTTTTCTAATGGAGTTCCATGTACTTTATTCGTACCCTCTAATAGGCTATCTTTACCTATCTTGGTATTGACTATGATTAAAGTTGGTTTTTTATTTTTTTTTGCTGTATTAATTGCTTCTTCTATCAGTTCATGGCTATTTTTTTTAACTTTTATTACATCAAAATTTATACTATCAAATCTATCTAACATGTCATCAGTAAATGTTTTATCTACATTTCCATCTATAGACATTTTATTACAATTATATATTACTATTAGTTTATTTAATTTTTGATTTCCTGCAAATGATAAAGCTTCATATGAAATACCCTCCATTAAATCACCATCACCCACTATACAAAACGTATAATAATTTATAAGGTCACAATTTTTCTTTTCTTTTTGTATTAAACTACGATAATATCTTTCTGCCATTGCTGTTCCCACAGCTGTAGCTATACCATTTCCCAATGCACCAGTTGTTGCATCAACACCTGGTGTTACTCCATATTCAGGATGACCTGGTGTTATTGAGTTTAATTTTCTAAAATTTTGTAAATCACTTAGTTCTAGATTATATCCTGTCAAAAACAAAGTTGCATACAAAATTGCTGATCCATGACCAGCAGATAATATTACTCTGTCTCTATTAATCCACCAAGAGTCACATGGATTTATATTCAAAACATTACCATATAAAGCATATAATATTTCTGCTATATCTAAAGATATTCCTGGATGTCCGCTTCCTGCTTCGTTAATCATATCTATTGCTAGTAACTTAGCATTTTTAATAATGTCATTTTCAAATTTTGTCATATAATATCCTTTATAAAATTATAACAAAATTTTTGCAATAAAAAAAGATTTAAATTATTTAAATCTTATTTATTAATAGTTACAAAACTTACATCTTTCATAACAATATCTTGAATTGGTGTTTCTGTTCCTGGTTCTAATTGTGACAAAGCTATTTCATCAACTGTTTCCATACCTGCTATAACTTTACCAAAAGATGCATAACTACCATTTAATTGCTCGCAAGTTAAATCACTTAAACAAATAAAGAATTGCGATGAAGCAGAATCGAAATCGTTACTTCTAGCCATTGAAACAATACCTCTTTCATGACTTAAATCGTTGTCTACTCCGTTTTCTTCAAATTCACCTTTTATAGTTTGACTCGATCCACCTGTTCCATTTCCATCTGGATCTCCTCCTTGAATTACAAAGTTTGTTGATATTCTATGAAATATTAATCCGTCGTAGAAATCTTCTCCCACTAAGTATTGAAAATTCTCTACAGTTATTGGAGCATATTCCGGTAATAATTCTATTAGTATTATATCATTTTTATTAGTTACTATTTTAACATAATTTGTAGTTTCTTCAGTTTCTTTAAAAGTAATTTCATCTAAAGTTCCTTCAGTAGTGTTTGTACCACATCCAGTAATTAGCAATAAACAAAGTCCCATTACTATATATATTTTTTTCATTTATTTTCTCCTTAATATTTTTTCTATTTCTATTTTTATTATTTCTTTTGTGAATGGTTTTGCTATATAAGAAGCAAAACCTTTGTTAATATATTTTTTCTTTGATCCTGAAATAGCATCTGCAGTTAAAGCTATTACTGGAATATTGAAATTTTCAGATTCTTTTAATTTTTCTAAAGTTTCTTCTCCACTCATACCAGGCATCATTATATCCATTAAGATAATATCGTATTTATTTTTTATATTTAAAATAATTGCTTCTTTTCCACTTTCACAAGTATCAATTATCATCTCTAGTGGTTCAATAGCTCTTTTTGCAACTTTTATATTTAACGTATTATCATCAACTATTAATATTTTTTTATTCTTTAATAAATTTTTCTCTTCGATTTCTTCTGCTACAATAGTTTCATTTTTAGGTTTATTTAATTTACTGATACTTTGATTAACATTTACCACAAATAATGAACCATATCCAAAACTTGATTGAACATTTATTTTTCCACCAAGTAAATTCACTAATCTTTTTGTAATTGCTAAACCTAGACCAACACCCTCTATAGTTGTATTTTTTTCAACATCTAGTCTATCAAATTTATCAAATAATCTATTAATATTTTCTTTTTTTATTCCTTTTCCTGTATCCTCAACTGAAATTATTAATAAACTATTATGTTGTTTATTTATACATTTAACATGAATTTTAACATGTCCTTTTTCTGTATATTTTATTGCATTAGATACTAAATTATTTATTACTTGTTTTAAGTGATATTTATCTCCATGTAATTCATAAGGTAAATCTTTAGCATAAGTTACTGTTAATTTTAAATCTTTTTCACCAATTCTAGTTCTATTTAATTTAACAACTGAATCAACTATTTCATGAATTGAATAGTCTAACTCAATCGATTCCATTTTATTGCTTTCTATTTTTGATATATCTATTATATTACCTACGATTTCTAGCAATGTATTTGATGCATTTACTATGTCATTAGCGTCTTCTTTAAATTTATCTGGCAAATCTTCTTGATCTATCATATCTTGTGACAAACCTACAATCGCATTAAGTGGAGTTCTAATTTCATGAGACATACTACTTAAAAAATCAGATTTAGCTAAATTAGCTTTTTCAGCTGCTATTTTTGCTAAATTTAATTCTGCAATTAATTTTAAATCAGGATTTTCGATAGTAAAGTACATAACTAAACATAATAAAGCACATGCCAAATCATATATAATTATACCAGGAAACAAGTAAGTTACTACTGCTAATGTTATTACTATAATTAGAATTTGATATAATACTCTAAATCTTTTATCATTTTTATTGTAATTTTTAACTGCAATAATTGATGCTAGAGATAGTATTATAGAAATAAAAACATATGTAATTGTAACCATTGGACCAGTTGCATTAGTTACTGAACCAATTTTAATTAATTCGACATCTACGAAATTTATTAAAATAATATAAATAAGAAGAGCAATTATTGGTTTATATAAATATTTTTTAAAATTTAATTTAGAATATGAAATTACTATTACATAAGATAGTATTCCTAGTGTAATAGATACCAACAATGCCATCAATATTCTATTGCTATAGTTCATAAAATTAAAAAAAACAGTATTTATTTTATCAAATGAATACATAGCGCATATTAAATGTACTACAGTATCTAAAATAGCATAAATAATTGAAGCTACTAACATGTATTGATATATTCTATTTTCTACATTTAAATTATTTTTCTTTTTGAAATAGAATATTGCTATTATCATTAATAATAAAAGCGATATTAATGGAACTTCAAATTCTAATGAATTAATATTAACTTTCATAACTATACTCCTTACTCTATTTACTATAGATTATCATATTTTAAATATAAAAACAATACTATTAAAACGAAAAAAAGAATATAAAATTATTCTACTTTTTTATATTCTTTTTTCTTTGATAGTTTTCTACTTGAACTCTATGCCAATTTTTTTCAACATAACTTACGAAATTATTTTTATTGATATCGTTTAGTTTGTAAATTAATTCTCTATGATTTATTAAAACATTAATGTCATTAACTTTTTTTAAAAAATCAAACACTTCATCTTCATTAGGTTGAATATCAGCCTTTTCTACTATTTCATCATAAATCCATTTATTTGTTCTAGGATCCCATAAAACTTGCAAATATTCTTGCATACGTTCGTAATAAAAATGTTCATTCATTCTTTTATTAATTTTATCTATAATATCTTGATTAAAATTTATTCCATATAAATTCATTATATTATTTATTAATTCGTTATTTTGTAATTGATTATTTTCTTCGATATTGTTTATATAATCTATCAAGTAATTATAATATTCGTTTTTATCATAATCTATTTCTTCATTCGTATTAAATCCAGGATATATTTCTATATTATTATATTCTGCATATAATTCAACAAATGCCGCTTTTTCTAATGAAGTTCTT
>CAYJPM010000009.1:26273-26789 GCA_964372145.1 uncultured Muribaculaceae bacterium
ATTTGATAAGTGATTGTTATATTTTATTTCTAAATTATATAATAATGTCGCTAATAAATCTCTATGTAAAATACAGGCTTTTTTTGCTGCTTCTTTTGGAGTTAATTTTCTTTCTGTACCATTGTCAGTAATTTTAGTATTTTCTAAATATTGATAATTTATTGTTTTTCCAAATTCTACATGAATATCTTTTTCATTATATTTACCATATATAGCAACTGGTAATATTTTTACCTTTTCTTTTCTTGATGCCCAATAAAATCCTTCTGATAACCTTAACAATCTTTTATTAGAAGTGTTATTAAATGCTCCTTCTGGAAATATAATTTCACTTTTTTGATTATCAATTATAATGTCGTTTATTTCTCTGGATTTTATTCTACTTTCTTTATTATCTTTATACACATGGTTCATACCATTAATAAATGAAGCGTACATTAACGGATTAACTCTTAATTGTTCAGTTAAACCTAAGAACATGAACGCATTTTTTGGAAATGTCGATACAGCTGTTTT
>CAYJPM010000010.1:0-26049 GCA_964372145.1 uncultured Muribaculaceae bacterium
AAACCGAGAAGTTTGATTCCTACACTTATTATCATCATTATGAAAGTTATTTTAAGAATTAGTTTTGCGATTAAAACTTTGTCGTTTTCTTTCATGAATTACACCTCATTTTCTTGGAAATTTAGCGCTATTATACTATAATACAAGTTTAGTTGAATTCTTTTTTACTATATGAAAATTATAGTATTGGGTGAATTTTTTAGAGATTTACTATGTGTGAATTCAATATGTAGTTTTTTTAATAAATATGGTAAATTTTAAAATTATGTTGTTATTTTTGTTTATTTTTTAAATATATTTGAAAACAAGTATAAAATTTTATTTTGAACTTTATTTATTATGAACTTGTAATATTTATAGAAAATATGATAGAATACTAGTAGTTAATTAGTATTTTAACTATTATTTATTTTTTAGAAAGAAGGAATTTTAATGAGAGAATTTACTGAACAAGAATTAGTAAGAAGAGAAAAGTTAAATAATTTAATAGACAAAGGAGTTAATCCGTTTGGAACGAGATTTGATGTAACAACAAATTCAAAGAAACTAAAAGATGAGTATGAAATAAAGACTAAAGAAGAATTACATGAACTTAATATACCTGCGACTATAGCTGGTAGAATTATGACTAAAAGAGGAAAAGGTAAAGTAGGATTTTTCCATGTACAAGATAAAGAAGGACAAATTCAAGTATATATTAAATTAGATGATGTAGGAGAAGAACAATATTCTATTTTTAATGATTCAGATTTAGGTGATATAGTAGGTATCGAAGGATACGTTATGAAAACTAATATGGGAGAGTTATCAATTCATGCGACTAAATTTACACATTTAGTTAAAGCTTTAAAACCACTTCCAGATAAATTTCATGGTATAGCTGATCCTGAAATCAAATTAAGAAAAAGATATTTAGATATGATAATGGATCCTGAAGTTAAAGATTTATTTTTTAAGAAACAAAAATTTTGGGCTACAGTTAGAAATTATTTAATGGAAAATGATTTTTTAGAAGTTGAAACTCCAATACTTGAAAATAGTGCAGGTGGTGCAGCTGCGACTCCTTTTGCTACACATCATAATGCTCTTGATTTAGATGTGTTTTTAAGAATTTCAATGGGTGAATTATGGCAAAAGAAACTATTAGTAGCAGGTTATGAAAGAACTTTTGAAATAGGTAGACAATTTAGAAATGAAGGAATGAGTCCTGAACATTTACAAGATTATACTCAAATGGAATTTTATTGGGCTTATGCTGATTATAAATTAGGTATGGATTTTGTTAAAGAAATGTATAGAAGAGTAGTTAAAGCAGTGCTTGGAAGATCTACATTTACATCAAAAGGGTTTGATATTGATATTGATGCAGAGTGGCAAATATATGATTTTGAAACTGTTGTTAAAGAAGGTACTGGAATTGATATATATAATGCTACAAAAGAAGATGTTATAAAAGTTTTAGAAAAAGAAAATGTTGAATTTAATCCTGAAATACCTTACTGGAGATTAGTTGATGTATTATGGAAATTAGTTAGAAAGAATTTAGGAGGACCTGGATTTTTAGTTGGACAACCAGTTGAACTTAATCCACTTCCAAAAAGATTAGATGAAGATCCTAGAAAAGTTGCTCAATTCCAAGTTATTTTAGCTGGATCAGAAATGGGTAATGGATACTCTGAACTTAATAATGCAGATGATTTAGAAAGTAGATTTTTAGAACAAAGAGAAATGGCTGAAGCAGGAGATGAAGATGCACATTCACATGATGCAGAATTTATCGAAGCTTTAGAATATGGTATGCCACCTGCATTTGGATTTGGTGTATCTGAAAGATTATTTTCTACAATAGTTGATAGACCTATTAGAGAATGTGTTATGTTTCCACTTATGAAACCTAATAATAAAGAATAAAAAGGAGAAAAAATGGCGTATATAAAATATAAAGAATTGACAAAGTATTTTAATTTTGAAAGTGAAATTGATTCAGAAAATTTACCTAAATATGTTTTAGATTATATACATTCTTCAGAGAATATATTAATTGCTTATAAAACTGCGAGAGATTTTGGGATATTTACAGATAAAAGAATGATATTGTTTGATAAAAATCCATTATCTACGATTAAGAAAACTCATGTTATACCATATAATTCTATATCGACTAGTGCGATTGGGTTTGGATTTAATACAGCTCAAATATTAATGTCTTTAGATAGTGGTTATCCTTTACAACTTAATTTTGTGAAGATGAATGATTCTAAGAAAACAAATTTAAAAAATGTTTATATACATATGACAGAACCAGGTTTATAACTTGGTTTTTTTATAGTTTTTTATTTCCAAATGATTCATTTATTACTTTATATAATTCTTTTTTTATTAATAATATTTCTTCTTCAGTTGAATTTGTTTGTAGTTCAGGTTTGAAATTACTTTTAGTTTCTGGATATTGTAAATTAGTTATGTCTTGTGCATTTATTGTAATAAGTACTTCTCCAAGTAATATAAAAAAATTTCCTAAACTGTTTTGCTGGTTAACTGTTAAATTAGGAGCGATTAAAAAACCAGTCGCAGAAGATAAAAAAGCAAATTCGTATCCACTTAAAGAAAATAGCCATTTAGAAAAAGAATTATAATCTTGATTTATGAATTCTTTATAGTTTTTATTGTTCATATATAATTATATGTTATAGTTTTTTTTAAATTAGTCTTATGTTAATAAAGAATTATATTTGTATAGATAATATTATATTTTCTTGAAAAAAATTAATATTTATGGTAAAATACCCTAGGTTCGAAGGGAAAAGAGAAGTTATATGAAAAAAACAAAAATTATATGTAGTATTGGACCGGCGTCTAATACAGTAGAAGTAATGAGTGAAATGGTTAATGCTGGAATGAATGTTGCCAGAGTTAATTTTACACATGCTACAATTGAAGAAAGAAATCAAGCTATTGAAACAGTTAGAGAAGTTAGAAAAGCAACTGGAAAAAATATTGCTATATTATGGGATACTAAAGGTCCTGAATTTAGAAGTGGTATTTTAGAAAATGATAAAATTGAATTAGTTGCTGGTAAAACTATTAGATTAGTAAAAGAAGATGTTAAAGGTAATGAAGAAAGATTTACAGTTAATCATCCTAGAGCTATTGATAGTTTAGAAGTTGGTAATATAGTACTTTTAGAAAATGCTAAAATGAAATTAGAAGTTATATCTAAAGAAGAAGATGGTGTTACATGTACTATTATTAATGGTGGTATATTAGGTAATAAAAAATCTATGAGTGCTCCTGGTATTAAATTAGATATACCATTTGTAAGTGAAGCAGATAGAGAAGATATTAAGTATGCTTGTACAGCAGGTGGAGAATTTTTAGCTATATCTTTTGTTTCTAGTAAAGAAGATGTTTTAGAAATTAAAGAAATATTAAAAGAAAACAATAGAGAAGATATGCAAATTATTTGTAAAATTGAAAGTCAATTAGGAATAGATGACTTAGATGCAATTTTAGATGAATCTGCTGGTATTATGATAGCTCGTGGTGATTTAGGAACAGAAATTCCTTCAGAAATGTTACCTATAGTTCAAAAACAAATGATTAAGAAAGCTAGAGAAAAAGGTAAAATTGCTATCGTTGCTACTGAAATGTTAGAAACAATGATGGAAAATTCTAGACCAAAAAGAGCTGAAACAGCTGATATTGCAACTGCAGTATTTGATGGAACAGATGCTGTTATGTTATCTGGTGAAACTACTATTGGTAAACATCCAATTGAAACAGTTAGAGCTATGGCTAACATATGTGTAACTGCTGAAAAACATTCTGAATTCGATTATATAACTAATTATAATAAAGAATTAAATATACCTACTGCAATTGCTGAATCAGTAGTTAGTAGTGCTAATAGATTGGGTGCAGATTTAATATGTGCAACTACTATGAGTGGATCTACTGCTAAAATGATTAGTAACTTAAAACCTAAAGCAACAATTTTAGCGTTAACAACTGACGAAAAAGTAGGAAGAGGACTTGCGCTTAACTATGGTGTATATCCAACTTTATTAAAAGTTTGTAATTCAACTGATGAAATTTTAACTGAAAGCTTAAATAAAGCTAAAGAAGTTATGGGACTTCAAGTTGGAGATATAGTTGTTACAACTGGTAATTTCCCTAATACTAAAGAAATTAAACCAACAAACTTAATGAAAATTGAAATTATAAAATAAGTAAAATACTGAAAACTATTACTAAAAGTAATAGTTTTTTGTTATTGTAATATAGGAGAAATAATAATGAAAAATATTTTGATTAATGTGCCTCATTCCTCATTAAAATTATCTAAAGAATTTTTAGAAAGGATTTTAATAGATAATAATGAGTTGCAAAATGAATTGTATTTATTGACTGATTTATATACAGATAAATTAATTAATGAAAATAAATATGAATGTGTTATAGCTAAGTATTCAAGATTGTATTGCGATGTGGAACGTTTTAGAGATGATCGTTTGGAATTAATGAGTAAAAAGGGTATGGGTGCAATATATACACATACCTCTAATGGTAAAAGTTTGTTATCATTTGATGATAACTATAAAAATAAAGTACTTAGTGAGTATTATGATTTATATCATAATGAACTAAAAGAAAAAACTGATTATATAATTAACAAATATGGAAAAGTAATAATTATTGATATTCATAGTTTTTCTTCTATCTTGATTGAAAAGTTGAAAATAAATACTGTTTCGCCTTTGCCTGATATATGTATTGGTTTTGACAATGTTTTTGTTGATTATAATATCCTTAATATAATTAAAAATGAATTTATTAAAAGTGGTTACAAAGTTGATTTTAATTATCCATATTCAGGTTCGATTGTACCGCTCAAATATTTTAATAATCGTGATAAGAGAGTGACTTCATATATGATCGAAATAAATAAAGATGTTTACTTAGAAAATGATACTGTTGCTAAGAATAAATTAAATAAATTAAAGAATGTACTCGAATCAATTTTTAATAATATCACTGGGGATTATGATGAATAATTATTTTGATATGAATTATACAATAAATTTCAGTGATAATTTGTTAGAAATATTATTTAAAATCCAACATCGTATATATGAAATTCATGACTTAAATTGCATTCCGTGTTTTTTTACTTATGATGAGGCAATTGACTATAGAGATAATTATATTAGAAAATTGAATTTATAAAATAAGTAAAATACTGAAAACTATTACTAAAAGTAATGGTTTTTTTTATTTAATTATGATATTATTATTACATAATAAGGTAGGTAAGTTATGGAAAATAATACTGAAGAAAAAGAAGTAATTGAGATTACTGATGAGATTTTAGAAAAAGAAGAAAAAGAAGTTCCTAAAAAAATTAAGAAGAAATTTAGTTTTAAGAATCTAAGTAAAAAACAAAAGATTATAATATTAATGAGTGTTACTCTTGTTTTAATTATAGGTATTGTGTTAATAATATATTTTGTATTATTAAATGATAAGGATGAAGAAGTAGTACAAAAAGAAGAACCTGTAGTACTTGAAATGAATAATTATAGATATGAAGATGGTACTTTAATATTCTTAGATGCTAGTGATAATGAAATAGGTACTTATGAATGTAATTTAAAAGATGAAAATAAGTGTATGATATCTTCTTATACTCAGGATAGTACATTAACTAATGTTAAATATGTTAATGAAGAAAAAGAGTTATTAGAATTTGATATGCCTATATTTAATGAGAGATATGTATTTGTAACTGATGATGAAGTAATAAACTTATATGATATTAAAAATAATGAAGTTATTGATACTTATAAGTTAGTAAAAAGATATAATGGTAATAATGTTATCGTTTTAAATAGTGAAGATATGTATGGAGTACTTAATTTAGATGGAGAAGAAGTTACTACTACTGTTGAATTTAAATATGATAGTTTAGCTTATTTAGAAGGAACTGAGTCTATTTCATATTCAGTAGATGATAAGTATGGAATTATTAATAAAGATGGAACTGTAGCTGTTTCAAATATAAGTAAAGAAATAGTTAGTTATAACAACTCAAATATATTAGCAGTTGGAAGTAATAGTAATTATACGTTAGTTGATAAAGACAACAATAAATTATTAGATGATTCTTATGATTTTATTAAAGTTACTAATGAATTTATTTACTTAATCGAAGATAATAAACTTTATATTAGAGATAACAATATGAATAAATTAAATGAAGAAGTTATTGAGTTAACTCCAGTTGATGATTATAATGAATATGTTATATATGATGAAAATTTTAGTAAAAAAGGTGAAGAAAATTCATTTGAAATTACTTTAACTGAAGAAAAAGTATTAAGTGTTAAATATGCAGATAAAACATATTCTGTTAATACATATGAAGGTGTTTTAAATAATAAATATGAGTATGTAAATTATTTAAATGGTTATATTTATATATATGATGATGCCGAAAAAGAAAGTTTATCTGGAAGTTATAAATGTGAAAATGCAAATAACGTAAAGTCTGATAGTACAGTGTTTGATAATTGTTTTGTTGCTTTGGAATCTGATTTAAATGGAGAAGGGGATCCATCTGGGTTTGTCCCAATATATAGTGAAAAATATATATTTGTAATGGATAAAAAAAGTGGTGTTACTAAAGATAATATATATTTGATAGATTATAAAGAAACTGATGAGTCTAAAAAAGAAAAAGCTAATTACGCTAAAGTAGATGTTAATTTTAATGGTGAAGCAGGTAAAATTACTAAAGCTGCATCTGCATCAAATTTATTAATAATGGCAGAAAATACTAGTGGTAATTTAGGAATGATAAAAATGGATGGAACTACAGTTTCTTCGTATATTAGATTTTTATATACTTCAATAAAAGAATATAATGATACATATATTGTTAAAGAAACTGATGGATCATATCATATTATGTATCATCAAGATAACTTTGTAACTGATGAAGATGCATCTATTACTAATGAAATAATATCTTATGGAACTAATTATATTAAAACTAAAGATAGCTCTGGAAAATTTGTTTTATATAGTTTTAGTGGTAAAGTTATCAGTAAACAGCTAGATGAAATAATAGCTAAAGATAATTTATTTTTAGGGGTATCTGGCAATGAAATAGAAGTTTATAGATATACTGATGGTACTGACAATATACTTAAAACTGATGTTACTAAAGAAGGTAGTGTACTTGAATTTATAGATAATGGAACGAATGGATTTATAATTACTATGAAAGATGATAGCGATAAGATATTAAGTACTTATTCATTTGATCAAAATGGTGTGATTAAATAATGAAGATAAAAAATGATAAACCAGTACTTTTTATAATAATTATTTTACTTTTAATAATAGCTCCTTTAGCTTTGTATGGAACATATATGAGTTTTAGTACTAGAAGCGATAATGTAAGTACTGGAAATAGTAACAATAGTAGTAATAGTAATAATTTAGATTTATATGTTGATGGTTCTTTAGTGGGCACTTATACTTGTATAAGTGAAGGTTGTAATTACGCTACTAGTAGTAATGAAGATATATTAAGTGATTATTATATTGGTGATAATTTATATTTACCTGAAATTGATGGAAAAATATTCATTTCTGATAATAATAAAGTATTGTTATATGATATTGCTAATAGTGTAGTTTTAGAAGAATATGAAGAAATAAAATTTTATAATAGTAATACTAATACTCAAAATATATTTTTTGCTAAACAAAATGGTAAATGGGGGGCTGTATCACTTGTTGATTATGAAATTATAAATATACCATTTGAATATGATTCAATGAGTGTTAATGGTATTATGATTGATGATGTATTATCTACAGAACAAGTTTTAGTATCTAAAGATAGTAAATGGTTTTTAATAGATGGTAACGGTAATAAATTAACTAATGAATCTAATGATAAAGTAGAGAACTATACTGATAAATATATATTTTTAAAAGGTGATTTCATTGAAGTGTATGATTATGATGGTAATTTAGTAAGTAATGAAGAAAATGTAATTGATTATACTTTTGTAGATAATTATATTGGATTAATTGAAGATAATTTAGGTATTATTGTAAATACTAATGGTGTTGCTATTGAAAATACTTTATATATTTATGATACTAATAATGGTTTTACAAATAATTTGGTAGCGGAAATAGATATTTCTGGTTATAATGATATTCGTTTAGAAATGACTGATGTTTTAGAAATTTATATTAATGATATATTATTTACCAGTTTAGATGTTAATTAATGTAAGTGAGGATAAATATGATAGTGGAAAATAAAAACAAGATTAGAATATTAATATTAATAATTGTTTTATTAGTGGGAGTAATAGGTCTTACTTTTGCTTATTTTATATCTGGTGTTGGTGATGATGCGATTACTGATTTAGATGTAACTACTGAAAAAGAAGCTAGACTTGTTTTTACTCCAGGTGGTCCAATTGAAATTGTTTCTTCGCTTAATAATTTTAGTGATGGATCTGGTAGTTTAAGTGGAACTACTACATCTACCGCTAAATTAACTTCATCTACTACTGAGGCAGTAGTAAGTGAAGAGTATTACGTTTATTATAATATTACTGATAATAATTATGTATATACTCAAAATGATACTACTCCAGAACTTATTTTAGAAGTTACTGATCCAGAAGGTAATGTAATTAATAATATAGATGGACTTTCTTACGTTACAGTTACAGATGCACTTACTGGTGAAGATATAAGTGGTTTTGATGTAACTACATATAAAGGTTTAATTGCTATTAAAGAAAACATGCCAATATCATCGACTTTTCCAAATGATACAACTCATGAATGGGATTTAAAAATAACTTTTGTTAATTTAGATGCTGATCAATCTCTAAATGAAGGAAAAGAATTTAAAGGAGAGTTAATATTAAGAGAAGATGAAATGGTTTTCTTAAATGAATCAGTACTTGCGAACAATGGAGGAGTTGATTATATTGAATCCAGACCTATTCCTAATTTTAGTCAAACAGCTACGACCAATGAGGGAATGTTTGCGGCTGAAGATGATTATGGAACCAGTTATTATTTTAGAGGTGCTGTAGATGATAATTGGGTGTATTTTGCTGGATTTTACTGGCGTATAGTGCGTATAAATGGTGATGGTTCAATAAGAATGATTTATTCAGGGTCAACACAACCTACAGAATCCCAAGCTGTAGTTATGCAAGGTGATGGAACTCATATAGATAATTCTGTTTTTAATGTTTTGCATAGTTCTGTAGAATATGTAGGTTATATGTATACATTAGGTGAACAACATGGGATGAGTAATTCTAGTTCAATAAAAACTGTAGTAGATGCTTGGTATTTTAATAATTTATCTGATTATGATGAATATTTATCAGATGTAATATATTGTACTGATCGAACTTCTTATGCTGATGATCGTGGAAATTCTATTTCTTTAGGAATAGGAGGAGGTAATCATTTTTTTGGTGCTGTTATTAGAAATCAAACTAGTAAAGTGCCTAGTTTAGAATGTCCTCGTAAAGATGATTCTTTTACAGTGGATGATATAGTTAATGGAAATGGAGCACTTGATGTTCCGATTGGAATGTTAAATACAGATGAGAGTGCAATGGCAGGTACTGGAGTGGAAATGGCTAATAGTAATTATTATTTATATAATAATCTTTCGTTTTGGTTATTATCACCGGGCAACAGATATGGTGGAATTCATTATAGTTATAATATTTTTTCTAATGGTGCTTTACGAGGAAACAATAATACATATAGTTATGGTGTTCGTCCTGTTATATCTTTAAAATCATCTGTTAGCGCAAGTGGCTCAGGTACTTGGAATGACCCTTATGTTGTTAAATGATAAGTGTAAATTAAAATAAATATTGTTTGAATATTTATTTTTTTTATTTTATAATTATGTTACGTAGTGATGTGTAGTGAATGTTGAAAATAGATTATTATTTAAAAGTTTTATTATAATATTCAGTGTAACTATATTTATTATAATTATACTTTTTATAGTATATAATGCTAATGTTGAAGAAACTGAGTTTAAACCTGGTAAAGTGGAAATACCTAGTGAAGTTTTTGGAGAAGATTTAGTAAATATTGAACTAGAGAATTGTTTGAAGGAAGAGCATTCAGATTTTATATTATCTGATAGTATTTTGGAAAAGCAAGAATATCTAGAAGATTTAAGTGGAGAGTATGCAATAAAGTATACAGAACTTTATGATAATAATAATTTAATTAGTTATAATAATACTAAAGACTTTTATGGAGAAAGTACTATTAAACTTCCTTTTGCTATATATATTTATGAATTAGCTAAAGAAGATCCTAGTATACTTGATAAAGAGCTTGTTATGCAGCCTAGTCAATATTATGAAGATACAGGTGTAATGCAGTTTATGGATTTAACTGTTCCATATACAATTAGAGATTTAGTATATTACATGGTTAAAGATAGTGATAATATAGCGTTTTTTATGCTTAGAGATGAATTTGGAATTGAGGGTACTCAAGAATACTGGAGTAACTATGGGGCCACTACACCTTTTACTGGGTGGGATAGATTTGGAATAACTAATGCTGATGATTTAGTTATATATATGGAAAGAATGTATGAAATATATTTGAGCGAAGATGAACATTTTGATTTATTATTAGAGGCATCTAAAAAAGCGGGTGAGACATCATATTTAAATGAAATATTTGATGAAGATATATATTATAAATATGGTGGAGATAATTATGGATATCATGAATTTTTAGTTACTACAGGAGATAGACCATATGTAGTGTCTGCTTTATCAGTGGTTCATACTTTGGATGATTATCCTACATTTATGAGAGATATAGCTACTAATATTAAATATATACATGATAATTACTGGATTGAAAAAGAAAATTATTGTAATATCAAACTAAATATTGAAAAATAACTTAATATTTGATATTATATATTTGTTAAACGAAGACATTTGAGGAGTAAAATATTTTATATTTTAAAGAGAGTTAGTGTTTGGTGAAAGCTAATAATATAATTATTTGAAGGTTGCAAATAGAGTTTAAAACGTATAAGTACGATATAACTTATTAGAGTATAAATTAAGGTGGTACCACGAACAATTCGTCCTTTGGGAGTGAATTGTTTTTTTTATTTTAAGAAAGGAAGATAAATATGTTAGAAACAAAATATGATCATTTGAAAGTAGAAGAAGGAAAATATGAGTTTTGGCTTAAAAATAATTATTTTGAAGCTAATAAAAAAGATAAAGAACCATATTCAATAGTTATACCTCCTCCAAATGTAACAGGTAAACTTCATTTGGGGCATGCATGGGATACAGCTCTTCAAGATATAATTATTAGATTTAAAAGAATGCAAGGATATGATGCAATGTGGCTTCCAGGTATGGATCATGCAGGGATTGCAACACAAGCTAAAGTAGATGCTAAATTAAAATCCGATGGTATTAAACCTAGAGAAATGAATCGTGAAGATTGGCTTAGAATTGCTTGGGATTGGAAAAAAGAGTATTCTGAAAATATAAGAAATCAATGGAGTAAACTTGGTTTATCTTTATGTTATTCTAAAGAAAGATTTACTTTAGATGAAGGTTTAAGTGATGCGGTTAATGAAGTGTTTATTAAATTATATAATGAAGGTTTAATATACAGAGGAGAACGTATTATAAACTGGGATCCTGAAGCAATGACTGCTTTATCTAATGAAGAAGTTATATATAAAGAAGTAGAGGGAGCTTTTTATCATATCAAATATATGATAAGTGGAACTGATAAATATTTAGAAGTTGCTACTAGTAGACCTGAAACATTATTTGGAGATACTGCGGTGGCTGTTAATCCTGAAGATGATAGATATAAAGATTTAATAGGTAAGACAGTTATACTTCCTATAGTAGGTAAGGAAATACCTGTAGTAGGAGATAATCATGCGGATCCTGAGTTTGGTACTGGCGTAGTTAAAATAACTCCTGCACATGATCCGAATGACTTTGAAGTAGGTAATCGTCATAATCTAGAAAGAATTAAATGTATTAATCCAGATGGAACTATGAATGATAATGCCTTGGAATTTAGTGGACTAGATAGATTTGTTGCTAGAAAAAATATAGTTTCTAAATTAAAAGAGTTAGATTTATTAATTGATGTTAAAAAAATAGTTCATAGTGTAGGACACTCTGAGAGAACAGATGCGATGGTTGAACCATATTTATCTAAACAATGGTTTGTTAAAATGAGACCTCTTGCTGATAGAGTTTTATCTAATCAAAAAGATGAAAACAATAAAGTAAATTTTGTACCTGAAAGATTTGAAAAGATTATGAATCACTGGATGGAAATTACATATGATTGGTGTATTTCTCGTCAATTATGGTGGGGACATAGAATTCCAGCTTGGTATAAGGGTAATGAAGTTTTTGTAGGAACATCATCACCTGGTGAAGGTTGGGTTCAAGATGAAGATGTTTTAGATACTTGGTTTTCAAGTGCTTTATGGCCATTTACAACTTTAGGTTGGCCTAATAACACTGTTGATTTAGAAAGATATTATCCTAATAACTGTTTAGTTACTGGATATGATATAATTCCTTTCTGGGTTAACAGAATGACTTTTCAAGGATTACACTTTACTAATCAAAGACCATTTAAAGATTGTTTGATTCATGGTCTTATCAGAGCTAATGATGGTAGAAAAATGTCTAAAAGGTTAGGTAATGGAATAGATCCAATGGATGTTATTGAAAAATATGGTTGCGATGCATTAAGATTTTTCTTAACAACTAGTTCTGCATCTGGTATGGATTTAAGATATGATGAAGAAAAAGTTGCATCATCTTGGAATTTCTTTAACAAACTTTGGAATGCATCAAGATATGTTTTAATGAATACTGAAGATTTAAAAGAAATTAATTTAAATAATATTGATGAAAAAGATAAATGGATTCTTACTAAATTAAATGAAACTATAAAAGTAGTAACTAAGAACATGGAAAGTTATGACTTTAATATAGTTGGAACTGAGATATATAATTTTGTTTGGAATAACTTTTGTGATAATTATATAGAAATCAGTAAATTTAGTTTAGATAACGAAAATACTAAATCTACTTTAATATATGTTTTAACAAATATATTAAAAATGTTACATCCATTTGCTCCATTTATAACTGAAGAAATATATTCAATGTTACCTGTTAAAGATAATAAATCAATTATGATAAGTGAATATCCAATTTATAATAATGAAATGATTTATGAAAATAGCATTGATGAACAAATTGAATTTATAAAAACATTTAGAAATGTTAAGTTAGAAAATAAAATGACTAAAGATTTAAAAGTTATAATTAATAATGATAAAGATTATACTTTAATTAAAAATATATTAAAATTAAATGATTCTATAGTAACTGATAATATGGAAATTAAATCTTATGAAGTATTTACTAAAAATTATAATATGACTATATTTTTTGAAAAAGAAGAATCTGAAGAGGATGTTTTATTAAAGCAAAAACAAATAGAATCATTAAAAAATAGTATTTCTAGAAGAGAAAAATTATTATCTAATGAAGGGTATATAAATAAAGCACCAGAAAAATTAGTTGAAAAAGAAAAAGAAATGTTAGAAAAAGAAAAATTAGAACTTGAAAATTTAATGAAGTAGTAAAATACTTCTTTTTTTGTCTTGTTTTGTCTTATACATTGATAATTAAATAAATATAGTTATAATATCATCTCAAGAAAGAGAGAAATTATGATTCAACAAGTTTTATCAGTGTCGTTAACAGATGATGTTATTTTTAAAATGTTTTTTAAAGAAAGGAAAGATTATTTAAATATTATAATTAAAAATGTATTAAATATTAGTGTAAGTGAGGATAATATTGATTTTGTAGATCCAGAAGTGTTTTCTAGTTATACTGATGAAAAAAAGTCTGTTTTAGATTTGAAAATAAAATTAAATTCTGGTGAAATTATTTTTGTTGAAATGCAAAAAGCTAAAGAAAAAGATTTAATTAAGAGAATGGAGGTGTATACAAGTAAACTTGTAACTGAACAAATAAAAAAAGGAAACGAATATGAAAAAATAAAAAATGTATATGGTATTTTTTTTATAAATGATAATAAATCTACATACAGTAAACTATTTACAAAAATAGTTGAGTATGATAAAATTAATTCAAAAGAAATAGAGTCTGTTAGAGAAAAGAATATTATTAATTTGAAAAAGTATTCTGATGATAATAAGTTTGATAAAAAAATGAATTTATTAATCAAGTTTATGTTATGTAAAAATGATAAGGAGATGTATGAAATGGTAAAAAAACATAGTGAGTTAGAAGAGGCTTATCAAACTGTTTCTAGAATTACTGCTGATCCTGTTTATAGAGAATATGAATGGATCAGATTTAAAGAAGATTGTGATAGAGCTTCAGAACTTGGTCATTTAAAAAGAGAAACGTTAGATAAAGGAATAAAACAAGGTATAAAACAGGGTATAAAAAAAGGTATAAAACAGGGAATTGAACAAGGAATTGAACAAGGAATTGAACAAGGAATTGAACAAGGAATTGAACAAGGTTCATATAAAGAAAGGGTTAGTTTGATTAAAAATATGTATGAAAATAATATTTCTATAAATGATATATCTAAAATAACATCACTGTCTTTAGAAGAAATTAATGATATTTGTTTAAAATAAGTGTTGAATGACACTTTTTTTCATATAATTTATTGGTGATAATTATGAATTTTAGAAGTAATATTGAAAATTTTTTATATGATAAATTATATTTTATATCTATGTTTGAAAATAAACTACATATATATTCTTTTAACAAAGTAATAAAATTAAATAAAAGCAATATTATTTTAGAATTTGATAATTTTATATTGAATATAAAAGGAGATAAACTTGAGTTTAAGAAACTATTAAAAAATGAAATGCTACTATCGGGGAAAGTTTTAAGTTTAAATATTGAATATAATGAGTAAGATAAGTGTTAAAGTTAAATATTCTAACTATTATAATTTAATAAGTAAATTAAATTATATAAATATTAATATTTTTAATATAAAAAAACATCATCAATATTTAATATTAACTATTAATTCAAATGATTATGACAAATTGTGTAAATATATTGTTAGTTATAAATTTACTATATATAAAAGTATGAATTATAAGTTTATATTAAATTATTTAAAATGTAATATATCTTTTTTGTTTTCGATTGTTATTAGTATTTTTTTGTTTTTATTTTTAAATTATATTATAGTAGATATTGATATTATTCATGAAAATAGTAATATAGTTAATATTATAGAACGTGAATTAATAAGTAATAATGTTAAAGCACTTACTTTTAAAAAGAGTTATGAAAAACTTGAAAGTATTAAAGAATCTATATTGGAAAAATATCCTGATAAATTAGATTGGATAGAAATAGAAATAGTTGGCATGAAATACATTGTCAGAGTTGAAGAAAGAATAATTACTAATGAAAACATCACTGATACATATTGTAATGTTTATGCTGAAAAATCAGGGTTAATTACAGATTTATATGTTGAAGAGGGAATAGCTGTTGTATCAAGAGGTGATTATGTAGCCCAAGGCGATTTATTAATTACTGGTGATATCGCTCTTAATGATGAAATCAAAAATGAAGTTTGTGCAAAAGGTATTGTAAAAGTAGAAAAGTGGTATGAAACAGATATTTCTTTACCAATAAATTATTTTGAAGATGAAATAACTGATAATAACAGATATAACTTATTATTAGAGTATGATAATAAAGAAATAAAATTATTAAATGATAGATTGGATAATTATATTACAGATGAAAAAATATTATTTGATTTATTTGGATATAAACTTATATTACAAAACAATTTGGAAATTGAAAGAAAATATAAAAAATACACTGAAGAAGAAGGGATAAATAAGGCTTTAGATTTAGTTGAAGAAAAAATGCTATTAAAATTAAAGGAAGGAGAAAAAATTTTAGATAAAAAAGTTTTGATTAATAATCAAAATAATAGTACAATAGAGTTAAGAGTATTTATAATAACTGAAGAAGTTATATCTTAGAAAGAGGTTGTTTATGTTCTTAGATTTAATTGATAATACTATAAAAAGTAGTTGGCCTATACTTTTGATGATGATTGTTACAATAACTATTATTAGATTTTTCTATTTTAAATATAATAGAAAAAAAATGCGTTTGCATGAAGAATTAATGAGTCTTATATTTCTAATATACATTTATATGTTGTTTACTTTTTTAAGTAATTCAGATTTAAATACAGTATCAGGTTTTAATATCAAGCCTTTTGAAGAAATACTAAGATATGATTTTGGTAGTTCTTTATTTTATTTAAATGTTGTTGGAAATATATTGATTTTTTTACCTTTGGGGTTTTATTTAGGTTATTATATTAAAGCAAAAAAAATAACTATTATATTATTTATAGCAATGATAGTTAGTTTAGTAGTTGAATTAACACAGGTGTATATAGGAAGATCATTTGATATAGATGATATTATATTAAATGTTTTTGGAGCATTGATTGGTTATGTATTATATAAATTATTAGATAAAGTAAGAAAAATATTACCTAACTTCTTACAAAACGATGGACTTTATACGCTTTTATGTATTATAATATTAGGAGGTTTAGCGTTTTATTTTTTAAATGTGTTAGGAGTAATAAATATATAATGAATAACTATGATATAATTGATGAATTTGGTTTTGAGTATCCTCATGTTTTGAAGGATGTTATTAATAGAACTTTAGAATTAGAAAATGTTACTAATAGTGTATTTAGTATTGTATTTGTAGATGATAAGAAAATACAAGAAATAAATAAAACATATAGAAATAAAGATAGTGTTACTGATGTTATATCATTTGCATTTGAAGACAGTGGTTTTGCAACAAATGATATAAGAGTTTTAGGTGATATATTTATATGTATACCTAAAATGAAACAACAAAGTATTGATTATAATCATAGTGAAGTAAGGGAAATTTGTTTTCTAACTGTTCATGGTTTATTACATTTACTTGGTTATGATCACATGAATGAAATAGATGAAAAAATAATGTTCGATAAGCAGGAGATGATATTAAATGAAAATGAAGCAACAAAAAGGTAAAAATGAAATAATTAAAAGACCGTGGTATAAACTTGTTAAAAGTACTAAGTATTCAATTGAAGGCTTAGTATATGCATATAGTAATGAACAAAGTTTGTATAGACATGGTTTTGCTACTATATTAGTTATTATAATAGGTTTATTTTTAGATTTAACTTTTATGAATTGGGTAGTTATGATGTTAGCATCTGCTATACTGCTTTCAATTGAACTTTTAAATACTGCAGTAGAAGCAGTAGTTGATTTAGTTACTGATGAATTTCATCCTAATGCTAAAATAGCAAAAGATTGCGGTTCGGCTGCATCATTCGTCGCTTCAGTTGCGTTTGGTGCTATATGTGGATTTATATTTATAGAAAAGATTGTGGAGATGTTGAGATAATGAGAAGTGGATTTGTTAGTTTAATTGGTAGACCTAATACTGGAAAAAGTACTCTTTTAAATGCTATTATAAATGAAAAAGTTGCTATTACTTCTGATAAAGCAGGAACTACTAGAAATATAATACAAGGTATTCATAATGAGGAAGGATATCAGATAATTTTTGTGGATACTCCTGGTATTGGTAAACCGACTTCTAAACTTAGTAAAACTTTAAATAAAGAAGCATCTTCAATGACTAAAGATGTGGATGTAGTTTTATTTGTAGTTGATATTGCTTCTGGTTTTGGTAGAGGTGATAAATTTATTTTAGATATGTTAAAAGAAAGTGATTTACCTGTTATTTTAGTTTTAAATAAGATAGATAAATTAAGTAATGATGAATTATTAATTAGAATTAATGAAGTTAAAGATTATCATTCATTTGCAGAAATAGTACCTTTATCTGCTATAGAAAATGATAATGTAGATAGATTAATTGAAGTAATAAAAAAATATTTAACAGACACTATTACATATTATCCAGAAGACGCTTTTACTAGTAATTCTTCAAGTTTTATGGCATCTGAATTAGTAAGAGAGAAAATACTTAATTCCACTGTTGAGGAAGTTCCTCATGGAGTTACATGTTATACAACTAAATTTGAAAACAAAAAAGATATATTAAATATTTATGTAGATATTATTGTGGATAGAGATTCTATTAAAAAAATAATAATTGGTAAACAAGGTTCTAAATTAAAAGCAGTAGGAATTGAAGCTAGAAAAGATTTAGAAAGATTATTTGGTAAGAAGGTTTATCTTGAAACTTATGTAAAAACAATAGAAAATTGGAAAGATAAAGAAAAATATTTATCTGAGCTTGGATTTATAAATTTAGATTAATTTGAATAAAATACATTTATATATAACACTATATATATAGGATGGTGATATATATGAATAAAGATACCGCTTGGAAAAAGTTTGCTAAGACTGGTAAAGTTAGTGATTATTTAGATTATAAAAAGATAGCTAAGAAAGGTTAGTATGCATGAAGTAGTAACTGGTATTATTATAAGTGAAACTCCTTATGGAGAAACTTCTAAGATAATAAATGTTTTTACAAAAGAATATGGCTTAATAGGAATTATGGCTAGAGGTGCTAAAAGTATGAAGTCTCCTTTTCGAAGTAGTTCCATGTTATTTAATTATGGTGTATTTAACATTAAATATAATGAAAATAAACTTAGTACGTTAGTATCTATAGATGTAAGTAATTATTTTAAGAATATAAGAAGTGATTTAACATTAATGGGTTATATAGTTTATATAACGGATTTAACAAAGCAAATATTAAAGTCTTCTAGTAGCAATGAAATATATGATATTTATTTAAATATTTTACTTAAATTAGAAGAAGGTTTAGATCCTTTAATACTTAGTAATATACTTGAAGTAAAATTATTAGATTATTTAGGTGTAGGTATTAATTTAAATGAATGTGCTATATGTGGATCTAAAACTGATATAATTACAATTGATACTTCTTATGGAGGATTAATTTGTAAGAAATGCTTTACTAATAATAAAATTCTTGATATGAAAATATTAAAACTTCTAAGAATGTATTATTTAGTAGATATTAAGAGTATTACTAATATAAAAATAGATGATAAATATAAGAAAAGTATTGATATGCTTCTTAAAAATTATTATGAAAATTATACAGGTGTATATTTAAAAAATAAAACTTTGATATAGTTTTATTTTTTTATGTATTTACAATAAGTAATTAATATGATACAATATTTGAAATTATGAAGAGGAGATATTATGGAAAAGTATTTAAAAGTATTTAATGAAATTAGAAAAAGTGGAAGTTTTTTAGATTATTCAGTATTATTTGATAAAATAGAAGGCTATATAAAAGGTAATATTGATTCTTTTGAACTTATGAAAGATACTAATGATTTAGCGAAAGGGTTAATTTATCGCATAATAAATAAGATAATTAATTATGAGTATAAAGATGTAAAATACTTTATAGAATTACCTAAAGATATGTTTTATAACACGTCAGGTTCTAGAGCTATTTATGCAGCAGAAACTAAACAAATAGATGTAACTTATAATAATATGAGAACAATTGGACCTGAATTCCAAGTTAAAGATAGTCCTATTTTTCATGATAATCATTATATAGAAATTACTGGTGATTTTTCTAAATATCCAAATGGTGTAATGTTATATTATAGTGATTGGTTTAAAATTATTGCAAAATATCCTAATATATATAATTTGATGTATCATTTATATACAACTGATTATGAATTTAAAAATAAATATAAAAATATAACTATTGAAAGAATAAAGTCTGAGTTTAATAATAAATTAAATATTGAAACAAATAACCTACAAGATGGAGAACCTAATTTTTGGTGGAATGGAAAAAGTGAGGCTATGTATGTAACTCAGGATTTTATTGATAGTATTGAGTTTGTTGTTCCTAAAATATATTTATCTTATGATCAGGTAATTAGTGAGGATTTTGTTAGTTTTGAAGAATTGTTAAATGGTAATGAACCTTATTCTAGAAAATTATCTTAATAAAAATAAAACTTTAATATAGTTTTATTTTTTATTGTTTTATATTTATAATGATGGTATAATTTATCTATAATATAGGAGCACATATGAAAATAACTTTGACTAAAAAAAATATAGTATTATTAGTTTTATTGAGTTTCTTAGTAGTTTTATTAGGTTTTTCTTTTGCGTATTTTGTTGGTGGAGTAGGAACACCTGCGATAACTGATACATCTATTACAGGTGATAAAACTTCTAGACTTATTTTTACACCTGGTAATCCAATTAGCTTAGTTGCTTCTTTAGATAACTTTACAGACGGGGCTGGAAGTTTAAGTGGAGAAACAACATCAACAGCAACACTTACATCATCTTCTACTCAAGAAGTAGTAAATGATACTTATAATGTATATTATAATATAACAGAAAATAATTACATATATACAGTTAATGAATCTACTCCTGAGTTGATACTTGAAATATTTGATAATGAAGGTAATGAAATAACTTCATTAGACGGACTTACATATGTAACAACAACTGATGCACTTACAGGTGAAACTATAAATGGTTTTGATGTAACTACTTATACTGGTTTAGTTACTGTAAAAGAAGATACTCCTATATCAGCAACTCATCCAGATAATACAATTCATGAATGGAATGTAAAGTTAACGTATTTGAATTTAGATGCTGATCAGTCGCTAAATGAAGGAAAAACTTTTGATGGAGAATTTATTTTAAATGAAGTTAAAATAGGTTTTTATTATGACTTAATTAACATTGAAAGTTCGGGTGATAGTTTAATTCAGCATACTGAATCACTTGAACATTCAGCACAAGATAATAACTATAGATATTCAGGTATAAATCCAAATAATTGGGTATGTTTATCTGAAGTAATATCAACTTGTAATTCAGATGATTTATATAGGATTGTCGGAATATATGAGAATCGTGTTAAACTAATGAAAAATACCACTAATATCAGTTTTAGATATGATCAATTGTCCTCAGCTTATGATGCTTTGAATAATACTTTTTATAATTCATTATCAGAAAAAATTAGAAATTCTATAGAAGCAGAGGTTTTTACAACTGCTTCTATAGTTACATCTCTTTATGACGCAAAACAGTATTATGATGTAGAGAATAGTTCTTATTCTACTGAAGCTTACAATGTTGTTAGTATAACAGGAAGTGATTTTTTATTTGCTTCTGATCAAAGTAGTTGGGGAGTAATGAATAATGAAGGTAGTGAAAATGTTGTAAATAAAACTACTAATTGGATATATACATCAAATTTTCATCAAAGATTTTTAAATATGGATTATATCATAATATCAAGTAATGCTAATATTAATTTTGCGTGGTATCATGATGCTTGGTTTGTTAGACCTGTGTTTTATTTAAAAGAAGAAGTTAAATTAGCACAGGGAACAGGTACTTTATCTGATCCGTATTTTATAAAATTGTAATAGTATTTTAGTAAGGTGGTTAAAATGGCGAATTTAATATTTAAGCATAGTGCAATGAATGGTGGTAAAACAATAAATATTTTACAATCAGCTCATAGTTATAAAGAACAAGGTTTAAAATATATAATTATTAAATCTATAAAAGATACTAAGGGTAATGATAATATAGTATCTAGAGTTGGTTTAGAAAGTAAAGTAGATATATTACTTGATATAAATGAAAGTTTATTACTAAAGAAGAATTATAATATATATTACAATGCTAAAGTTATATTTGTAGATGAAGTGGAAATGCTAAGTGAAAAACAAATTGAAGAATTATGGGTTATAGCGCATAAACTTGATATACCTGTTATTACATATGGACTTAAAAGTAATTTTAAAGGTGATATATTTTCAGATGGTGTAGCAAAATTAATTGCAATGGCTGATGATATTGATGAGATTGGTAGTACTAGTTTGTGTAAATGTGGAAATAAGGCTATTTTTAATTCTAGGAAAGTTAATGGTAAATACAAATTAACAGGTGATATAGTAGTAATAGATGGAACAAAAAATGTTGAATATGTACCCTTATGTGGAGATTGTTATTTCAAGAATGTATATAAAAATGCAGAACCTGCAAAAAAAGTGCAAGATTTGATAATAGAAAAAGTTTTCAATAATTAATAAAAAAGATAGAAGTATTTCTATTTTTTTTGTATAATAGTAATACAAAGGAGTTATATTATGAAGTTAACAATGGAAGATTTAGTGAATTATTGTAAGCAATACGGATTTATTTATCAAGGTAGTGAAATATATGGTGGACTTGCTAATTCATGGGATTACGGACCGTTAGGAACAAATTTAAAAGAGAATATTAGATTAGCTTGGAAAAAGAAATTTATACAAGAAAATCCTTATAATTATGGACTTGATTCTGCGATTATTACTAATCCTAAAGTATGGGTTGCATCTGGTCATGTAGCTAGTTTTGCAGATCCATTAATAGATTGTAAGAAATGTAAATCTAGACATCGTGCTGATAAATTAGTTGAGGAATTTACTGAAGGTAAAGAGACTGGTGATGGATGGGATAATGATAGATTAGAAAAATTTATTAAAGATAATAATATAGTTTGTCCTAAATGTGGTAACTTAGATTATACTGATATAAGAAAATTTAATTTATTATTTGAAACTAGTATTGGTGTTACTGAAGGAAGTAAAAATACTGCTTATTTAAGAGGGGAAACTGCTCAAGGAATATTTCTTAATTTTAAAAATATTGAAAGAAGTATGAGACTTAAAGTTCCTTTTGGTGTTTGTCAAACTGGTAAAGCTTTTAGAAATGAAATTACTCCAGGTAATTTTATATTTAGAACAAGAGAGTTTGAACAAATGGAACTTGAATTTTTCTGTAAACCTGGTACTGATTTAGAATGGTTTGGATATTGGAAAAATTCTTGTATAGATTTTTTAAAAACATTAGGTTTAAAATCTGAAAATTTAAAAATGAGGGATCATGCTAAAGATGAGTTATCTTTTTATAGTAAAGCTACAACTGATATAGAATTTAAATTTCCGATGGGATGGGGAGAACTTTGGGGCATTGCTGACAGAACTGATTATGACTTAGGTGTGCATATGGAACATTCTGGTGAAGATTTAAGAGTGTTAGATCCTGAAACTAATGAAAAATATTTACCTTATGTTATAGAGCCTTCAGTTGGATTAGACAGATTATTATTAGCTATTCTTACAGATTCATATGAAAAAGAAATTTTAGAAAATGGAGATGAAAGAGAAGTGTTAAAGATACATCCTTTCTTAGCACCTTATAAAGTAAGTATATTACCTTTAGTTAAAAAGTTTCATAGTGAAAAAGCTAATGATGTTTATGCTAAGTTATGTAAAAACTTTGTTTGTTCATATGATGAAGCTGGTTCGATAGGTAAAAGATATAGAAGAAGTGATGCAATAGGTACTCCTTTTGCTATAACTATAGATGATGAAACAGTAAATAGTGATATAGTAACTATTAGAGATAGAGATACTATGGAACAAATTAAATTAAATATAAATGAATTAGATAGTTATTTAAATAGTAAAATTAATATATAAGAAGGAGAAATAAAAATATGTTATATATAGTATTAGGGGTTATTGGATTTATTATCCTAACTTCAATTAGACAAATTAATCAATATGAAAGAGGCATAAGACTAAAACTTGGTAAGTTTGATAAAATTCTTGAACCTGGATGGAATTTAGTTTTACCAATAATACATAGTTATAGTAAAGTAGATATTAGAACTAAAGCTGTAGATGTACCAGAACAAGAAGCTATTACAAAAGATAATATATCTGTTAAAATTAATGCAGTTATATATTTTAAAGTATTTGAAGCATCTAAAGCTATATTGGAAGTAGAAAACTTTTATTATGCTGTATCTCAACTTGCACAAACTACGATGAGAAACGCAGTTGGTTCAGTATCACTTGATGAATTATTAAGTGAAAGAGAAAAAATATCTTCTCAAATATGTGCCGTTATCGATAAAGCAACTGATCCTTGGGGAATAAAAGTTGAAAATGTTGAACTTAAAGATGTAGCTTTACCAGAAGAAATGAAAAGAGTTATAGCTAAAGTAGCTGAAGCTGAAAGAGAAAAAGCAGCTATTATTACTAAAGCAGCAGGTGAAGTAGAAGCATCTGAGAATTTAGCTAAAGCAGCAGCTATGATGTCAAGTACTCCTGGAGCGCTTCATTTAAGAACATTAGCTACATTAAATGATTTATCTTCAGATCAATCTAATACTGTAATATTTGCAGTACCTTTAGAAGTTTTAAGAGCTTTTGAAAATCCAGTTACTGCACAAGCAGCTACAAAAATTATAAAAGATATTAAAAAGTAAGAAAATGAGTTGAAATTCAACTCATTTTTTGTTATTATAAGATAGTATAAAGATAGGAGAAATGTATATGGGCTTTAGTTTGAAAAATATTTTTAAAGATGGTGAAGAAGAAGGTACATTAGGTAATGAAGAAGAGTTTTATAATATGAGTCAAGCTGATGTAATGAATGAGGCTAATAAAGCTGGTAATAAAATGATATTACATGAGCCACGTGCGTTTTCAGAAGCTCAAGGAATTGCTGATCATTTAAAAAATAGAAATACTGTAATTGTTAATTTAAAAAGAGTTACATCTGATCAAGCAAAAAGAATTATAGACTTTTTAAGTGGTTGTATTTATTCAATTGGTGGATCAATGCAAAAAATTGGTGTAGGCATATATGTTTGTACTCCTAAGAATGTAAATGTTCAAGGTAAAATAACTGAAGAAGCAGATGCTAAGAATAGTAAATCAAGTGTTGAGGATGAACTTAGCTGGTAATTAAATAAAGTAAAGGAGTATGTTTATGCAAAAGTTTAAAACAACTTTACCTGGTTATTCTAAACCAGAAGTTAATAAATTTTTAAGTGACGTTATAAATGAGTATGAAGAACTTTTGAATAAGCTAAAGGTTAGTGATCAAAAGTGTTTACAACTAGAAAATGAACTAGTTAGATATAAGAATTTAGAACAAACTTTAAATAGAACATTAATCATAGCAGAAGAGTCTGCTAGTAATATTAGAAGTGCTGCTCTTAAAGATGTAGAACTTAGATTAGAAAATGCAGATAAGAATGCTTCTAGAATTATTAATAATGCTTTACTTAAAGCTGAAAAGATAAATAGAGATACAGAAGATGCTAGAAGAAAATTATTCTTACTTAAAAAACATATTAGAAATAGAGTTGAAGAGTATCTAGATGAAATTGATAAATTAGAAGATATTATTTAACTAAGAAGGATATTATATGAAAATATTTTCAAATAAAAGAAATGTAACCTTAATTGTTATAGCGGTATTGCTTTTTACACTTATAGGTTTTTCTTTTGCTTACTTTGTAGCAGGTGTAGGAACACCTGCGATAACAGATACAAGTATAACTGGGGAAAAAGAATCAAGATTACAGTTTATTCCTGGGACTCCGATAAGTTTAGTCTCTTCTTTAGATAATTTTTCAGAAGGAGCGGGTAGTTTAACAGGTGAGACAACTTCAACAGCTACGCTTACATCATCTTCAACACAGGCTGTAGTATCAGATGAATACTTTGTATATTACTATATAAGTAGTAATAATTATGTTTACACAAAAGATACTAGTACACCTGAATTAATATTAGAAGTATTTGATAATGAAGGTAATGAAATAACTACATTAGATGGACTTACTTATGTAACAACAACAGATGCTTTAACTGGAGATACAGTAAATGGATTTGATGTAACAACGTATACTGGATTAATACCTATAAAAGAAAATATGCCTATAT
>CAYJPM010000011.1:0-20571 GCA_964372145.1 uncultured Muribaculaceae bacterium
TTCCTGCTTGTGCTCTTAAAGCAACTTTAGGAACGGGACAACCCATATTAATATCTATTATATCTGGTTTCATTTTTTCTAGTATTATTTTAGTAGCTTCAGTAAATGATTCAACATCACTACCAAATATTTGCTGCGAAATAGGTCTTTCACTTTCATCCATTTTAAGTAAATCAAAAGTTTTTTCATTTTGATATACTATAGCTTTATCAGATACCATCTCAGCAACTACTAAACCTGCACCCATTTCTTTACAAATTTTTCTGTAAGATGTATTAGTAATACCAGCCATCGGAGCCACTACTACATTATTCTTAAGTTCTATATTCCCTATTTTTAATTTCATTTTCACCACTAAATGTATTGTAACATAAAAAATACTTTTTATAAATAAAAAAGATATTTATATTTTAAATATCTTCTTTAGTTCACTAATTATTTCTGTATCAATTTCTAAAACAAAATTATTATTATCAGAATTTTGATATGCTATAAGCGGTTCTTCTTTAATTTTAGTTTCTGCTGTATTAAGTTTTACTAACAAATAATTTTTATCATATAATACAACCATATCTAAAATAATATATTCACTTCCTTTTATAGAAATAAGATCATTAACTTTTAAATTCATAATTCACCTAAGCTCTTGCAGGTGCTTTTTTTTGGAGATCAGAATGCTTAACAGCATCTATTTCTTTAAGAATAGCAAATTGTCTCTCAGTTAAATACTTCTCTTTCGCATTTGAATTAAGATCATTAGCCAACTTTATTTTCTCTATTTCAACACTAATTAATTTATATTCATCTTGTAATTCTCTTATATATATCTGTTGTTCGGGAGATAAATTTACATACATTTCGTCAAATGTTAATTCAGGAGAAAAATTTTGAAAACCTATAGAATCTGGTGAAGGCAATTCAAAATCATTCATAGTAGAAACTTCAGGTAAATCGATACTAAAATCAAACTTTTTATTACCTTTTTCAATTAATACTTGAAGCATAACCATAGGAATTGAATACACAGCTAATCCCTTTGATTCTAATCTAAATATCTTCTTTTCAACCCTCTCTAAATCACTTTGAGCCATTGCTACAGCATCTTCAGAATCACTTCTTTCTTCATGTGTATCAAAAGTTAAAGGCTGATTATTAATGATTTCTTCTTTTTCTTCCTTAATTATTTTAGCAGCTGCTATTTGTTTATTAAGTTCATCATTAATTGCATCTCCAAAAGTATCATTAAAAGAGCCTTTAATTTCCAACGCAGCATTTGTAACTTCATTTTTAACACCTTGGTACAAATCTACAGATTTCCCTTTTAAAACATCAACACCAGTTTTAATATCAGTAGTTAAGTTATTAAATTTTTCTTTAGCTTCTTTAGATATTCTAAAAATTGTTTTATGATTATTAGTTTCATTGTATTTTGCCATTATATCACCTAACCTTGAATAATATCAGTTAATACTTTAGTAACTTCTTCTAATATTTTAGAATCTGTAATTGCTTTTAATTCAACTTCATCATCTTTCTCTACTATTTCAGAAGTATATATTAAAATATTTCCTTTATCATCTTCTTCATTTTCAGTATAAACCATATAATCTTTATTATTAGATTCTAAAGTAAAATAATGTAATACTTCTATTTCCTTTTCTTTTCCATTTTCATCAGTAATATTTAATATTTCTTTTTCTTTATCCATATTTAATAACACCCTTTCCTATTATAAATTATAACAAGGTTTATTTAACAAGTCAAATTAATTCACCATCTAAACTAAAACTCTTAGCAGCTTTTATTTTAACTTTAACAATTTTACCAATTTCAGAAATTCCTCCATTAATATTAACAAGTTTCATAGTGTCTGTATAACCATAAGCCTTAGTTTTATCTTTTTCACTTACACCCATAACCAAAACTGAAACTGTTTTTCCTTCTAACTTTTTATTATTTAAAAGAGAATAACTATTAACTAATTTATTTAATTTTTGTAATCTTTCTTCTTTTACATTTAAAGGAGTATCATCTTCCATTTTAGCCGCTACTGTGCCTTCCCTTTTAGAATATATAAAAGTAAATGCTCCATCAAATTTTAAAGCATCAACTACTTCTAAAGTTTCATTAAAATCATCATCAGTTTCGCCAGGGAATCCCACGATTATATCAGTAGTAATCGAAACATTTTTTACTTTATTTTTTATTTTATTAAATAACTCTATATAACTATCTTTAGTATTCTTTCTATTCATACTTTTTAAAATTTTAGTACTTCCAGACTGCATTGGTAAATGTACAAAAGGCATAACATTATCATACTTACTAATTACATTTATTGTTTCGTCACTAAAGTTCCATGGATTACTTGTAACAAATCTAATTCTATCTATTCCAGTTTTAGCAACATCTTCAAGTAAATTAGCAAAGTTATAATTATCATTTTTATATGAATTAACATTTTGACCTAAAAGAGTTACTTCTTTATATCCATTATTCTTAAGATCTATTACTTCATTAATAATATCATCTTTTAATCTAGATCTTTCTCTACCTCTTGCAAAAGGAACAATACAATATGTACAAAAATTATCACAACCATAAGTTATATTAACCCACGCTGTTATATTAGAATCTCTTTTATAATTAACATCTTCTTTTATTAAATCACTATTAGAATATACTTCAATATTTTGTTTTTCATTTCTATTAATAATAAATTTAGGTAAATCATCTAAATTATGAGTACCTATTACTATATCAATATATTTATGTTTTTCTTCAACAAAATCAACTTCACCACGAACTTGCATTAAACATCCTGCTAAACAAATTATCAAATCTGGTTTAGTAGTAGTTTTTAAATGTTTTGCTCTAGATAAAAAACCAAATAATTTGTCTTTGGCATTTTCTCTAATCGCACATGTATTAAGTATTACAACATCAGCTTCTTCTAAATCATCTGTTTCATTATAACCTAAAACACTTAAATAATGTTTTAAACTTTCTGAATCATGAACATTCATTTGACATCCATATGTTCTTATAAAAAACTTTTTATCTTCTACTATTTTAGTATAATCTTCATTAAGTTTTTCATATTTAATTTCTACTTCTTTTCTATCTTTAGCTGCCTCAAACTCAGGTTTTCTCATAAGTCACTTCCAATCTAAGTTATTTTAACATAATTTATATATTTTTGAAAGCGAATTAGGTATTTTTGGATTTGAGATTTTTGGGTAAGATATATTTGTATGAACTATAATTTTGGTAGGATAAATATTACCTAATTCCGCTTTCAAGAATGTATTTTAATCATTTAAAAATAATTTGCAACAAGTTCGACAAATGTTGTCAAATTATCTTTGAATTTCTTCATTCCTTCTTGATTTTAATACCTTTTCTATATAAACTTTCATATCACCAGATAAATTATTTTCTAATAAATATTCATAATTTCTTTATATGATTTATATTTAACTTTATCATATATTTATATTATCATAAATAAAAAGAAATATCTATTTAGATACTTCTATTTTTTCTTTACCACCCATATAAGGTCTTAAAGCAACTGGAATATTAATACTACCATCTTGATTATAATTATTTTCAATTAATGCTATTAAACCTCTAGGAGTAGCTACTACTGTATTATTAAGTGTATGAACAAAGTAATTACCATTATCACCTTTAGTTCTTATACCAAGTCTTCTAGCTTGTGCATCACCTAAATTAGAACAAGATCCTACCTCAAAATATTTTTGTTGTCTAGGACTCCAAGCTTCAATATCAACAGATTTAACTTTTAAATCAGCTAAGTCACCAGAACAACATTCAAGTGTTCTTACCGGAACATCTAAACTTCTAAAGAAATCTACAGATAATTTCCACATTTTGTCATAAAATTTCATTGAATCTTCAGGATTACATAATACTACCATTTCTTGTTTTTCAAATTGATGTACTCTATATATTCCTCTTTCTTCAATACCGTGTGCTCCTACTTCTTTTCTAAAACAAGGCGAATAACTTGTCAAGTTAATTGGTAATTCATTATTATTAACTATTTGATCTTTAAATTTACCAATCATAGAGTGTTCACTTGTACCTATTAAGTATAAATCTTCATTCTCTATTTTATACATCATCGATTCCATTTCATCAAAAGATATAACACCAGTAACTACATCACTTCTAATCATAAATGGAGGAATACAATAAGTAAATCCATTATCTATCATAAAATCTCTAGCATACGATAAAACAGCTGAATGAAGTCTTGCTATATCACCAATTAAATAATAAAAACCATTACCACTAGTACGACCAGCTGATTCTTTATCTAGCCCACACAATTTACTTATAATATCAGCATGATAAGGGATTTCAAAATCAGGAACTATATTTTCTCCATATTTTTCAAGTTCTACATTTTCACTATCATCTTTTCCAACTGGTACACTATCATCCATGATATTTGGAATTATCATCATGATATTTTTTATTTCTTCATTTAAGTTTATTTCTTCATTTTCTAATTCAGAAATCATTTCACCATAATTTGAAACTTTATTCTTAATTAATTCTGCTTCTTCTTTTTTACCTTCACGCATTAATGAACCAATTTCAGAACTAAATTTGTTTTTTTCGTTTCTTAAATCATCCGCTCTTTTTTTTACATCTCTAAACTTAATATCTAAATCATAAACCTTATCTACTAAATCAAGTTTAGAATCTTGAAATTTTTTCTTTATATTTTCCTTAACTAAATCTTTATTTTCTCTAATTATATTAATATCTATCATATTATCTCACCTACGAAAATATTATAACATAAAAAAAATACTTAGTCACATCTAAGTATAATTTTTATTATTTAATTTTTTTATTTAAATATATATCAACTAATTCATTTGCAGTTAATCCATATTGAACTTTTATGTTTTCACTACACATACTAAATATTTTATGCAAACCATCTTTTGTATAAATATCTATACCATATTCTAATAAATATAATATTTTAGCTTCAACAAAATCATATGAACTATATTTTAAATCTTGTAAAAACTTATTAGGTATATCGTATTTTTTACATAATTCTATTATACTTCGTTTATTATCATTAACACTTACAATAAATCCAATAGACGCTAATTTTTCTTTTTGTTCATCACTTAGGCTATCATATCTACATATATTAGTATTAAGCCATACACCTATTTTTCTCCATCATCATCAAAATTAACACCATCTTTTGTTTTAAAATTATTTTTAACATTACAATGACCATTTTCTTGATAATATTTTTTAGATAACTCAAATTTATTATTCCATACTTCATCACTCATTGATATTACAAAATTTAGTTTATTTAATAATTCTTTTTGTTTATCATTTAATTTGTTATAGTCTCTTCGTTGATTTGAAACCCAAATTCCTAAGTTAACATTATCTTCTGTAACGTAATCAATAGAAACATTACTATGACCGTTTTCGCTAAAATAAATTTCCAAACATTTATAATTCTGATACCATTCATATTCATGCATATTTGGTATAAAAGCAACTTTTTCTAATAATTTTTTATATTCATCAGATAATTTTTTATAATTTGATCTCAAATATGTAATCCATGCACCTAACGGTTCACCCATATTATCATAATTAATTCCATCTATAGTTTTAAAATCTTGAGGTACATTACTATGGTTATTTTCCTGATAATAAATTTTTAATAATTCATATTTAGAAAAAAACTTAGCTTTGTTAACACTTTTTACAAATTTAATTTCAGATAATAACTTTTTTTGTTCTTTTGATAATTTATCATAATTTGCTCTTTGAAAAGAATTCCAAGAACCAATTGCATAACCTTTTTCATCATAATTAATACCATCAAATGTTTTAAATTTAACAGGAATATTTAAATGATTATTTTCTTGATAATATAATTTAGCAATATTATACTTAGAAAACCATTTTTCAAAATTAGGGTTTAATACAAATTTCACCTTTTCTAACATTAATTTTTTATCATCAGATAATTTATTATAATTAGTTCTAATAGTTCTTAACCATACACTCATATCAATACCATTTTCATCATAATTAATACCATCAAATGTTTTAAATTTGTTAGGTACATTACTATTGTTGTGTAAATTAAAATAATTAACAATTCTTTTATAATTTTCTTCAAATGTATTAATAGATAATCTATCGCTAACGTACTTAAGCATATTATAAATATCAAAATTAATCATAGAAATATTTATATCAACATCATCTTCTAATTTATTAGTATGTGTACCATTATACTTTTTAAAAAGAGATTGATATTTTTTATGATTACGAACATGATCTTCTAAATCTTTTATAAAATCTATATTATTTACTAAATCAATTATAACAGTATCTTTATTTTTACTATTAACAGATAGAGCTCTTCCTATTTGTTCATAATAAACAATATCAGATTTAGTATCTCTACCCAATATTACACCATCAATATTAGGAACATGAACTCCTTCATTATATTGATTAATTGCAAACATAATTTGAAGTTTATCAGATACATTATTTCCTTTTAAATCTAAATCATTATAAAAAGCATCTCTACTATTTTTACCTAATTTGTTGTCAGCACTAATAGTTTTATAAAAACATATATCTTCTTCTTTCATAAAAGTTAATAAATATTTTTTTATTTCACTCATAATACTATCTATATCATTGTTATTTTCTTCAACTTTAAAAGGACAAAAATAAATATACTTACCATTTGGCTTTAAATTCATTTTTAATATTTCCATTGCATCATCTGATTTATGAATAGTTTTTTTTATTTTATTTAATTTATTTTCTAATTCTTTTTTAGATTCTACCTCTATTGGAAAATTAATTAACTTATCTTCTAAATGTTTAACTAAACTATCTAAATTAAAATATCCAGATCTATAAATAGGTTTTGGTAGAAGATTATTTACTATGGCATCAGCAAGTGTAAAATTACTTACTATTTTTCCAAAAAATAATTCATCTTCTCCAGTCATATCTCTTTCAAAATATGAATTTCTATCTCTTATCGTATAAGCACTCATACCAAATATTTTAATATCCTCATGACATTTAATTAAATTATTTACAGATTCGCCCCATACAGGTGCACCAAGATGATGAAATTCATCTAAAACTAAATAATCTATATTAATTTTATCTAATGTATTACTTTTGTTCATATTTGAGATAGCTTGATAAGTTCTAAATTTTATATTTTTAAAATCTTCACGTTTAAAACCTAAATTAATCATATTTTCTTCTAAATGTTCAACTATAGATAAAGATGGTACTACATATACAAAATCTTTATCAGGGTTATCATACGCTAGTTGTAATGCAATTAAACTTTTCCCTGTACCAGTTGCATGGACTATTCCAGCTATATTTTCTCCACTAGAATATGCTTTTTTAATTTTAGAATAAGCTTCCTTATTATGTTCATATAAAAATTGTTTCTTCATATAGACTCCTATTTATATTATATCATAAATTTTCAATTATTTTATTCTTATCTTTTAATAATTCAATTAACATATCAATTTCAGATTCAGTATTATAAAAATACAAACTTATTCTTAATGTATATAAAACTTTAGTAACTTTTTTTAAATTTTTAGCACAGTGACTTCCAGCTCTTACACATATATTATACTTATTTAGATAATAAGCTACATCTAAAGGTGATATATCATCAATATTAAATGATACGATACCAGAATCAGATTCTAAATTTATAATATCTACATGAGGAATTTTAACAAGCTCATTAAGCAAATAGTTTCTTAAATTATTTTCATAAGTTTCTATAAATTCCATGCCAATTGAATTTAAATATCTAATAGCTTCTCCAAAACCAATTACACCCGCTATGTTAGGTGTTCCAGCTTCTAATCTAAGCGGTAATTCTTTATAAATAACTTCACTGTTATTATCAAAAGATTCATTCATTCCACCACCAACATTATAAGGAATCATTTCATTTAACAAATTATATTTCCCATATAATAAACCAACTCCAGTAGGACCTAACATTTTATGTGACGATGATGCTAAGAAATCAACATCTAAATCTTGAACATCAATTTTGATATGAGGCATACTTTGTGCCGCATCTACTACTACAAATATTCCTTTTTCATGTGCTATTTTACAAATTTCTTTTATTGGTCTTAAATCTCCAACTACGTTTGTGATGTGAGCAAGTGATATAACTTTAGTATAAGGTGTTATTGCTTTAATAACATTATCAATAGTTACATGTAAATTATCTAATTCTATATAATTTATTTTACAGCCTAATTCATTTGATAGTTTATACCAAGGAAGTACATTAGAAGCATGTTCAGAATCTGTAATTAAAATTTCATCACCTTGTTCTAATATATTTCCAAAAAATGATTTAGCTACTATATTTAAACTTTCAGTAGTACCACTAGTAAATATTACTTCTTCTCTTTCTTTAGCATTAATAAATTCTTTAACTAAATTTCTTACTTCCTCATATTCTAAATCTACTTTATAAGAAATATCGTAATCACCACGATGTGCATTAGCACTATAATTATTGTAGTAATCATTAATTTTATTTATAACACTTTTAGGTTTAAATGTAGTTGCTCCATTATCTAAATATATTATATCTTGATCAAACATTGGAAAATCTTCTCTGTTCATATTATCGCCTCATATCTATAAGTATTATATTCAGTTGTAATAGTCCCCGATTAACTAATAAGTCCAAATAAAAAAGTTATTTATGTATATTTTCATAAATAACTCTTCTTATTACTTCACTTTTAAAAGGTTTAGAAACATAATCATCAAAACCTTGTTTTCTATAATTACTTAAAGAAGATGAAGTTGCATCTGCAGTAAGTGCAATAATTGGTATATTAAAATCTTTGATGCTTTTTAATTTATTTAAAGTATCAGTTCCACTCATACCAGGCATCATAATATCCATTAATATAATATCATACTTATTGCCTTCTTTAATTTTTTTAATACACTCATCACCAGATGTAACATCTTCAATTATAACATTTAAAGATTCAAGAGCTCTCCTAGCTACTTTTATATTTAATAAATTATCATCTACTAATAATATCTTCTTATTAGATAAATTAAATGATGTGGATTCAGTTTTCTTATTAAGCAATTCTTTTTCACTACTAATTTTTTGTGGAATATAAACAGTAAAAGTTGTTCCGTGACCATAACTAGACTGTACATTTATTCTACCCTTCATAATACTTACTAATTGTTTTGTAATTGCAAGACCTAAACCAGTTCCTTCTATAGTTGAATTTTTAATAGTATCTAATCTTTCAAATTTAGTAAATAATTTACTCATATTTTCTTTCTTTATACCTCGGCCGGTATCGGCAATTAATATAATTAAATTACATATGTTCTTCTTAATTTCACAAGTTACTTTTATATCAATTTTTCCTACATCAGTATATTTACATGAATTAGAAATTAAATTATTAACTATCTGTTTTAAATGTTGTCTATCACCATATAAATATAAAGGAACATCTTCAGAAATACTAAAATTAAATTTTATATTTTTTTCATTTAATCTAAATTCATTTAATTTAATAACAGAATCTATCATATCTTTTAAATTATAGGTAGTATAAGTAATTTCTATTTTTTGATTTTCTATTTTTGATATATCCATTATATTACCAATTATTTCTAAAAGCGTATTAGAAGCATTCATAATATCATTTACATCTTCTTTTAAAGTATTATCTAATTTATCACTATCTTTAATATAATCACTTAGTCCAACAATTGCATTAAGCGGTGTTCTTATTTCATGACTCATACTACTTAAAAAATCTGACTTAGCTCTATTAGCTTTTTCTGCATTTAAAACTGCTTGATTAAGTTTAGCGATTAACTTAGCATCAGGATTCTCTATAGTATGATACATTATTATAGTTACTATAGTAAAAATTGTTGAAGTTAATAAAACAGATGGATAAAATATACGCATAAAAAAAGCAGCAAGTAATAAAATCATAAGTAATATTAAAGGTATAAATTTTTTAGTAAATATATTTTTTTTACCCTTAAATATAAGATATGTTCCATAACAATATGAAATAAGACAACAAACGAACAATGCAGTAACACTATGTCCATAAGTATACATAATATTATTAGTATTATATAATTCAATAGGTAAAATCATAATGAAAATGATACCTATTACGAATAAGATAATTTGTTTTATTTCTATAATTTTCTTTTTCTTATTAATAATTACATGTATATAAGAACTTAATAATATACTCCATAATAAAATAGATATTAAGTAAAATTTATTCATAGTATATAAAATAGCAACATCGGGATTTACATAAGATAAATATACAATGATAATATCCAAAATCAACATAAAAATTACATCTATTATGATAACAGTATATAATTTAGTTTCTGATGAAAAAACACTTTTTTTATGAAAAAATAAAATAGATATTATAATTATATAAAATAAACTAAGTGATTGTAAATAAAGATTTGTCATATGTTTATCTCCTTATATAAGGATAACATTATTCAAAAAAAAAAGCAATTTACAAATTACTTTTTTTACCTCTTTGATACCCAGTCTCTACTAAACATTCTTCCATTATTTTCATTAAATAGTCTTTTACTTCACATATGTTATCATCATAACTAACATTAACCGGAGGTAATACAGTTATTATATTTCTACCATTGTCAGCATCATACGCAATAGTAATCGGAACAATGGGTTCACTAGTTCTCTGAGCTATAAGCAACGCGCCTTTTTTAAAATCTAATAAAGCTTTTTTTGTTTTATTTCTTGTACCTTCAGGAAAAATTAAAAGATTACGACCAGTTAATACAATATTAGTTCCTTTATCCAAAGCAATATACTCACTATCTTTATTACCCTTTTCAACATATATTGCACCTATTTTGTTATAAATTGGAGCTATTACACTTTTAGATAATTCATTTTTTAATAATGGAAACATAGATCTATCCTTACCTAATGCCTTAAGAACTGAATATGCATCAATTAAATTTTGATGATTTGCAACAATAATAAAACCATCTTTTTTTGGAATATTTTCTACATTTCTAACCTCAGCATTAATAAATTTATCATAAAAAATTTGACCAAAGGAATAATAATTATATCTATTATTATCACATTTAACTAAATCTTTTTGAGAATTATAATTTCTATAATAATCTTTTAACTTTTCGTAATATTTTTTTAATTCTTCAGTAGATAATTTTTCTCTTTCTTCATATGTTAGATATACAAATTTTCTTTCATCCCCTAACAAATGATTTTTAATACTAATTAAAGTATGAAATGATTTAACATTCTCAGATATATCTTCATTATAATCATATAATTTAATTATTGGTTCAACTGAAGTACCACTTAATGCCGCAACATTTTCACTACTGTCCTCAATTATACAGTCAAAATTATTTTGAGTTAATAAACTCTTTTTTTCTTCAGCAGCATTTTTATAAGACACGAAATGGAATTTACTTTCATCTAAAGACACTCCAGCTTTTCTAAATGCCCTAATTACACTTCTTCTAAAATATTCACCAATCGGATTATCCCAATTACAAAGCATTCTTCCAGTTATAATATGGACATCTTTATCAGCTTCTAATAATTCTTTCATAAGTAAAAAAGTCGCAGGATTCAATTCTAAATTATTACAATAATCTAAAATATGAAGTCCCCAAAAAAGATATTCTAGTTTTTTAGACACACCAAACATTTCTTTAACATCTAATGTTTTTCTATTAACAGGTTCCCTATGAAAGAATTTAGTACCTTTTTCTAATAAATATTTTTGAGTATTAACGAAAATACCATCTAGATCAAATGCAATTTTTTTATACATATAATTGCCCCCTTTTGATTAAAACATTAATATTGTATCAATAAAACAACAAAAAATCAACATTTTTTGTAACATTATAGTAACAATAAGGTGATTTTGAATATTTACATATAAATTTATTTACATTTAACATTCTATAGGTTATATTAAATATATGTGAGGTAAACTATGAGAGAAACAATATTAGAATTAGTTGAAAATTCAATTAGTAAACAAAGTTTATATAATAAATTAACAAGCATATTTAAATGTGGACCAAAAAAAATAGCTTATGAAATAAAAAAAGTAGAATTAGAGGGATGTATATTTTATGATGAATCAACAAATAAATATATTAAAATGCCATCTAATTTTTTTATTGCATCTATTTTTAAAACAAAAGGCAGTAAAACAAATTATATAATTGACGAAAATGGTAAGAAAATATTACTATATAAAGAATATTTAAATAATGCTCTTCCAAATGATATTGTTGTAATTGAAGAAGAAGATTCATATCATAAAGTAAAAACTATATTAGATAGAAGTAATACATTATTTTTTGCAGAAGTAAAAAAAGAAACAAATAAAATGGTTTTAAAACCTATAAATTATCCAAGTGACTACCCTATTAAATTCAATGACGAATTTAATAATTGTAAAGATGGAGATGTAATTAAATTTACAGTATCTAAAGAATTAGTTAATAAAAAATATTTAGCTGATTTACACTGTAAAGTATCACACAAATATGATCCGAATAAAACAATGATTAACATTGCTTTAAAAAATGATTTAAGAATTGACTTTAGACCAGAAACATATAGTGAAGTTCATACTATACCTAACACTATTGAAAATGAATACATAGCAGACCGTATGGACTTTAGAAATATATTAACAGTTACTATAGATTGTGATGAAACCAAAGATAGAGACGATGCATTTTCTATATGTAAAAATGATCAAGGATATTTACTAAGAGTCCATATATCAGATGTACCACATTACGTACCAATTACATCATCTATGTTTAAAGATGCTGCAATAAATTGTCATAGTTTTTATTTTGCAGATAAAGTCATCCCCATGTTACATCAAAAACTATCAAATGGAATATGTTCTTTACATGAAAAAGTTGACAGACTTACTAGAACTGTGTCAATGCAATTAGATGAAGACGGCAACCTACTTTATTATGGAATATATAAATCAGTTATTAATTCAGATAAACAAATGAGTTATAGCGATGTTGACAAAGTATTAAATGAAAATATAATTCCTGAAGGATATGAAGACTTCGTCGAAATATTACAAACTGCAAAAGAATTAAGTAAAAAATTAACAAAACAATCTAAAAAAAGAGGCGCAATTAAATTTTTTAGCAATGATTATAAACATATTAAAAACGAAGAAGATATTACAATAGAAATAAATCATAATTCAGAAAGTACTGCATCAAATATGATTGAACAATTTATGGTTCTAACAAATACTACAGTTGCAAAACATTTAAACGAAAAAGGAACACCGATATATAGATGTCACGATAATCCATATTCATCAACAATAATGGAAGTTAAAAATCAATTACATCAATATGGATTTGATATAAGTCAAAGTAAAAAAATAGATGCAGCTCACTTACAAAGTGAATTAAATAAATTAAAGTATAATGAAAATTTTATGGTAGCATCAAACAGAATATTAAGAAGTATGTGCCGAGCATATTATACAACAAAAAATATCGGACACTATGGTTTAATGTTAAATCATTATTGCCATTTTACATCCCCTATTCGTAGGTTACCAGATTATATGACACATATAGCATTAGACTTTTATGATATTACAAGAACACCTGAAGAAAAAATGTCATTCTTCACTATTTTACAAACTATAAGCGAACTAGCCAGTGAAAAAGAAAGATGCATAGATGCTGCAGAAAAAGAAATAAATCAACTTTCATTAGTCGAATACATGGAAAGTAAAATTGGTAATAGATACGAAGTATTTATTAATAACATTTATAATCAAGAAATAGAAATTATATCTAATGAAATTATAAGTGGATTAATAGATTTTCATGATTTTGATATTGAAGTTATACACTATGATAAAAATCACCAAACAATGGTCGGTCAAAAAACTAATTGGCATTATAAACCTGGAGACAAATTATTAGTTGAAGTATCTAGAGTAAGTTATGACAAAATATTTTACAAGGCACTTAAAAATTTAAGTCATTTAAATAAAACACCAAGTGAACATACTTTAGAAAAAATTGATAAATATTCCTTAACACGAGAAAAGAAAGAATTAAAAGAACAAAATAAACTATATCACAGTTTACATATGAGTGATGAAGAAAAAATAAAAAAAGAATTAAATTTACAAAGAAAAAGAACAAATAAAGAAAATAAAAAAAGAACAAAATAAACATTGTTCTTTTTAAATTTCTTGAAGATTACCATCTATAAAAGAATATAAATATATATCACATACTTTATTAGTTATATTTTCAATATAATCTTTATAACCATTTAATTGTTTTATGTAATTATCATTCATTACATTCTTAAGTTTATAATCTACTACTATATATTTATCATCAAATTCTATTAATAAATCTATAATTCCATGATATTCTTCATTTTCTTTATTGTATATAAACTCATATTCTTTATAAATATTTTTATAACCTTTTAGTATATCTAAAGATAAAAATCTTTTTATAAAATTAATATATTTAGAATCAATATTATCATAATCAGGATTATTAAAATTCAAATGTTCCATTATTAAATGTACATCTAAACCAATTTTAATATTCTTTCTTTCTGATTCAGTAAATAAAACTTTACTTGATTTTGAAAATTTGTTTTTAGTTATTATTTCGTTATTATACTGATAATCTAAAACTTCTAATAATTCATTATTAGTCTTAATATTACTTATCCCATTATTCTTTTTAGAATATAAATAATCTTTAGATAAATTAATATTACTTAAATCAACTTTAACAACATTATTTATTAAATATTTATTTATAGATTCTAAAAAATCACCAAAAGATCTATATTTCAATCTATCATAATTATTAATTACACCTTCAACTTCAGCATAATCTTTTTCATTTTTAAGTTTCATTACAAATATCATTTTTTCTTTAGCTCTAGTAAGTGCAACATAAAACAATCTTAATTTTTCACTAATTTCATCTTTAAAATATTTATCTCTATATATAGTTTTCAAAAAAGAACTTTTTAAATAATCTTTTTTTATAGGTAAAATAAAACCAATATCTTTATTAAATATATATTTTTCATTTAATTCCATAATATTAAATTTTTTACTTAATCCAGAAAAATAAACTACTGGAAATTCCAACCCTTTTGATCCATGTACTTTCATTAATACTACACCACTAGTATCTGCACTAAGTGAATATTCAATATCTAAATCACCAGTAGTAATGTTATCTAAATATTTTATAAATTCATCAATATTATATATTGATGATGAAGAACTGCTGATATTTTGTAAATACTCAACAATCACTTCATTTTTTATTATATCTCCGATTAAAATATTTCTTTCATAAATATTAAACTTAACTATAATTTCATTTAATATATCATTAACATTTTTAATATTTAAATTATTTGATATTTCATAACATATATTATATATCTCAGTATTAAAATATCTTCTATTAGTTATAATATTATATAAATCATTATCTTCCATATTAAATAAATAACTTCTTCCAACAGATAAATAAGAATAATTAAAATTTAAATCAAATTCTTTTTTATTTATTTTATTAATTAATATAAATATATTTTTGACTATTTTAACTATATCAGAAGATTTAATTGATTCTTTGTTATGAACACTTATTGGAATACCTAAATATTCAAATATTTTTCTGTATTGATTAAAAGTAGCACTTCTATCAATTAGTATAGCAAAATCACTATATAATGCAGGTCTTTTAATACTCTCATCTTTATCAAATATAATATATTTATTTTCTACTTTCTTCTTAATATCAGTAGCTATAGTAAATATTTCTATTTCTTCATCTGTATATTTTTTATCATCATCTGAGACATAATTTAATACTTCATAATTATTATTTTGACCAGTAAAACCTTCTTCATTATACATCATATTACCAAATGATAACTGATGTTCAAATTTATAATTAGCCCCACCTAGATAACTATCCATCAAAGGGTTAAACATAATATTAATATTATTTAATACTTCTTCTCTACTTCTAAAATTCTTATTTAAATCAATTCTTAACCCATTAATATTTTTACCATAGTTTTCAAACTTATCTTTAAATATATTAGGATTAGCATTTCTAAATCTATAAATAGATTGTTTAATATCACCTACCATATATAAATTATTATCCGCTATTAAATTCATAAATGTCTCTTGAATATCAGATGTATCTTGATATTCATCTATTAAAATTTCATTAAACTTATTTTTATAAAATAATCTTGCTTCTTCATTTTCTTTTAGTATATCTATTGAAAATTTAGCTATATCTAAAAAGTCAAATAAATTTTCATTTATTTTAAAAGAACAAACTCTTTTATCATATTCTTTAATAATATTTATAATTGTATTTATATTATTTTTATTACACAAATAATCTTCTTTAAGTGTTTCAACATTTTCATATATCAATAACTTTTTTATATTATCTAAAATTTTCTTAAATTTTTCTTTTTCTTTTTTTAATTCTTCAGAAGAATTTTTAGGTAATCTTGGAACATCTATATCTATATTATTTTTATAATCTAAATATGTACTACTTTCAAATAAATTATTAACTAATATTTTATCTGCATACATAGAATCAATTCTAATAATATCATTATAAGAGTCTAATAGACTATCTACATTATCTTTAATTAATAATACATATTTATCAATTACTTTATTAACTATTTCATCACTAAAATAATTATTTATATAATTATTTAAATAATTATTTTTATCATAAATCAAATCTATTTCATTATAAGAACTGTATATAAAATCTTTTATATCATTATCATTTTTCAAAGTAAATGTATTTAACAAAATCAAAAAATCTTCAGTTTTATTTTGATAATATTCTTCAAATAAATTATCTAGTATCTCTTTTTTCTTTAACTTCAATATACTAGCATCACATATATTTACATTCTTATCTAAATCTTTTAAATAATGATATTTTCTAAGCACTGATAATGCAAAAGAATCAAAAGTAGTTATATATGCAGACTCAATTTTTTCATATTCACTTTTAAGTTCTGGAATACTTTTTATTTTCTTTCTTATTCTTTCTTTCATTTCAGCAGCTGCAGCTTTAGTAAATGTTAAAACAAGTAAATCCTCAACACTAACACCCTCTTTTATCTTTCTTAAAACTCTTTCAGATAAAACAGCTGTCTTACCTGAACCTGCTCCTGCACTAACTAAAATATTTTGTCCTTCTGAATCTATTGCTAATTGTTGTTCTTTTGTAAATCTAGGCATTATCTTCACCCCCTAATATATCTTCTATCTTAGTATTATTTATTTCTACTACATCTTCTTCTTTTAGATAACATAAATCTTTATAATTACAATACATACACCCTACATTATCATCATTTATTTTTTTAGGATTAATACTAAAATCACCATCTAAAATTTTATTAGCACTACTTTTTACTTGTTCTAAAACAACTTCTTGAAGCTTTTCTATTTGTTTATATGATAATAATTTAGCATGAGCACCAAATCCTGTTTTAGTAGTTTTCATACTTTTTATATAATCACTATTTTCATAAGTACAATCTATTTCACTAATTAATTTTTCATCAAGTAAAGTATAACCTTCTAATTTTAAACGACTTTCTTTTAAAGTTTGATCTTCATCCATTTTAGGATTATTAAGTATTTTTTGTAAATAAAAACCTCCAATTTGTATATCAGGCATTAATTCTTTAGTTAAAAGAACATATATAGGTAATTGTAAATTTAAACCAACATTTATATTATTAAGAGAACTAGTAATACTTCCAGTTTTATAATCTATAATTATTGCTAAAGTTTTATCACTATTATATTTAATTTTATCAACAATTCCATATAAACTTACTTTACCAGGAATTATATCATTAATAGTTACTTCTTTCTCATTTAAAACATTATTAAGTTTGCTATCTTTATCAAACTTTCTTATATAATCTATTATTAATATTAATTCATCTTTAAGTACATCTAAATAATATTTAGTTTTATTATCTAATACTTTATCTTTTAAATATTCTGAATATACATTATTTATATTAAAATCATTTTCATATATCTTAGATAAAACATAATGAAAAGTACTACCTATTAAAGTAGATAATGTCTCTTCAAAAGAATTTAATTTTAATACTTTATCAACATAATATCTAAATGCACAATTATTATAAGTAATCAAACTAGAATATGATAATCTTAGATTATCTTTTTTATAATCAATTAAACCTTTAAAAACATTATTATACTCTCTATATTTAATATTATAATTACTACTTAATATACTTAAATTATTATTTATAACATTATATTTATATAAATCATCTAAACTTTTAGCATATTCTAATTCGTTAAATACATTAGAATATTTATACTCTGTATCACTATTTTTAATAATATTCATATTTAAATCTTCAATTAAATATGATGGACTATAACTATTAAAAGATGATGACAATTTATAAGACAAAAATAAATTTTTACAATTTTTATAAATATTTATAAATAATTCTTCATTAAATTTATTATATTCATAACTAGTAGTAATATTTAAAGATAATTTTTCATCATCAGTAAGAAAATCTTCATTCTTCTTTGTTTTAGGTAAACTACCTTCATTTAATCCAAATACAAAATAATATTTATCATCGTACATGATATCATCTAAATTAATAATTTCAATAGCATTTTTAAGATTTTCTTTTTTAATTGATACATTCTTAAAATCATCTAAAATAATAAGAATAATCAAATCAGTAATTTTATCATAATTATTTTTATTAAAATAATCTATTAATAATTCATACACTTCATCTTTAGGAATATCACTTAAAGACTTTTCTAAATCATAATTATTTTTTAACAAATTAATAAATTTTTCAAAAGTATTAGTTTTAATAATAGTAATTGTATTATTTATATTAACAGGTAAATTACACATGCTAAATATCTTGTTAATACTAGTTATATATTCATCTCCCACATTTACTAATTTAATATTATTAATATCAACTTTTTCTAGTAAATCTAATATTTTAAAACAAACAAAAGATACTTCTTTATCAAGCATATCAAATTCATAAACATCATGTACAAAATTATTAGTACTTTCTAAATAATTAATTGTACTATTGTTAAAATATTTTATAATATATTTATCTACATTAACATTAATAACTAAAATGTTTTTATAATTATTTTTATTATTATTAAATTCAATTAAACTATTATTAAATAAAAATTCATAATATTTATTTAATTTAATAGGTTTATATATTATATTATTTAAATAAACTTTAGCTAAATTATATGAAATATTAAATTCTTTAATTAATTCAATTTTTCCTTCATTCTTAATTTTACCTAATATCATATTATTAATTTCAGTTTTAGTCATAATCTTCGTTTTAACTATTTTATTGCTAAAATATTTTAGAATTTCTTTTTTTACATTATTAGTTGTTATTATCAAATCATAATCTTCGTATTTCATATAGACTCCTACTAGTAGTATAACAAAAAAAAATAGATAATCAAATCTATTTCTATATACTCTAATTACAAATTTTAAATTTCAAAAGCACTAAATAATTTTTTTAAAATTCTATTCTTACCTTTTCTTTTTAATAAAATGTCCTCATAATTAAGCATCTCAGTTAATATTAAAATAACATCAGTACCACTTAATTTTTTTATATCATTTGCCATTTTATAATCCATTATTTTAATAGTAACTTTGTTTAATATACTAGCAACATCATCAGTTCCGTTAAACATTACTTTTTTATTATAAGAATTCTTAGAATTAAGATCACTACAACTATAATCTATAAACATCATTTTATTTTCTTTATTATTATAAGGTAAACATACAACATCACCATTCTTATTAGAATATATAAATTCAGACATAAGTCTTATAAATTTATTCGTACTATATACATAATTAATCGAATCATTTGTTATATAATTAATAGCATTTTTATCTCCGATTAATATATATTCATCAACTTTATCAATACCTATAACAACAAGAATTTTAATTAATTCTAAATTAGAGTATCCTAATTCATTTAATAATTTAATAAATAAATTACAAAGTAATATTTCATCATCAAATTTGTAATCATTATAAACTTCAATCAAATCACTAATTTGTTTTTCCTTATCTTTTATTTCATCAATAGTATCACTACTATTATCAAATAATTCTGATACAGTTTCTTCTTTTATTTCTTTTTCAATTTTAGATAATTTACTTCTCAATTCATCTAACTCTTCATATCTTTCATATTTTTTGTTA
>CAYJPM010000011.1:20581-23239 GCA_964372145.1 uncultured Muribaculaceae bacterium
TATATATTTCCTCTTCATTTTGATCAATTGTTCTATTTAATTCAAACATTTCGTTATTTATTTTATTTAATTCATTTAAATTCATTATAGTCCTCCATAGAAAATACTATACCAAAAAAAAAGATAAGATACAATGTTCCTATCTCACAAAAATACTATAAACTAAACTTACAGTTACTATAATAACAAAAACTATACTAAATACTCTTAAATTTTCTTTCATAATACTAGTCTTTACTTATTGTTTCATCTTTCCCATCTAAAAAATCTATTCTAAATTTTTTAATACCATAAAATTTCAATTCTTCTAAATCTTTAATTTTAAGTACATTTTTATAATCATATAAATAATTAATACCATTATTACATGTAATAGTATATCTTCTTTCAAAAGAATCTTGTAACTCTCTTCTTACATTTTTAAAACTACATTTATCACAAATAGCTTTATCAAATAATAAACAATGATTCATAGTCATCACTTTTACTTTACCATATATTAAAGCCTCACCTAAAGATATAACTTTTCTATTGATATTTTTATATTCATCCAAAGTAAATTCTGGTGAATAAGTTGGAATTCCATAATTATTTAAATAATTAAGTGTATTACTATTAAATACATTTAAATTATAATTAAGAACTAAATCATTATTATTATATTTAATAATATCAGATGTACTACTAACAAGTAATTTATCATTTTCAAAATTAATATCATCATTAATTTTAACTTCATAATATATATTTAAATCTCTGTTATTTTTGTATAATTCATAATTATCAGTATATAACCTTTTATATGGATACTTTTTTACTATATTAAGCATTCTCTCATTTCTTATAAATATACTAAGTTCTAAATCATCATTATAAGTATCAAACTTTATTTCATTTTCTACTTTTAAATAATTAGTATTTTTATTTTCACGAATAGATATTAATTTTTCAACTAAATTTCTTCTTATATTATTTATGTCACTTAATCTAATGAATATATTTTCATCTTTATCTATTTCTACATCATCATCTATAAAAGGTGTGTTACCTAGTTTGGTAACTTTATCTAGTATATCATCATATGTAACTTCTTTATTAGTTGCTTTTTCTACTAACTCTCCATCTTCTTCAAAAGTGTTTATACCATCTGTTATAACTATTTTTAATTTATTATTAACCTTAGCAATAACTTTTATATCTATATCTATTTTCTTTTCATCATATTTTTTAAGTTCATTGTTAAGTCTAACATCTACTGTTTTTAAAACAACATCTTTAACTTTAAGATTTATTTTATTAGGTATAGTTATTATATCTCCAGGATTACCCTCTTTTATAATTTCTCTATTTTTATAAATATTAAATGCACTTAAACCCTTATCAGATTTATCAAATTTTATTCCATCACCTACATATAATTTATCAGTTAACTTAATAGTTATAAAGTTTTCATTTATATCTATTACTTCACCTATTTTAATACCTTTATGATTACCCCTTTTAATATTCATAAGATTGATATTATCTTTTAAATGACCTAATGAATATCCACGATTAAATAATTGATCTAAATCTTTTTCTTCTTTTGAAATGTTTTCATCACCATCAATTAATTTACGGTACATCCTTGTAACAGTAGCTACATATTCTGGAGATTTCATTCTTCCTTCTATTTTTAAAGAAGATATATTACTTAAAAGTAATTCATTAAATATATCTTTAGTTTTTAAATCTTTAGGACTAAGTAAATATTTACCATCTTTATTATATTCTTTACTATCTACTAATAATGTATATGGCATTCTACAAAGTTGTGAACACGCACCTCTATTACCTGATCTATTCATAGCCATACTAGAAAGTAAACACTGACCTGAATAACTCATACATAATGCTCCATGAATAAATACTTCTATTTCTAAGTCTGTATTTATCTTTTTTATTTCATCTATTGATAACTCTCTAGCAAGCACTACTCTTTTAAATCCTAATTTCTTTAATAATTTACAAGTAAAATTATCTAAGTTATGCATTTGAGTTGAAGCATGTAATTCTAAATTAGGAAACATTTTACTCACTATACTAGCAAGACCTATATCTTGAAGTATAATTGCATCCACTCCATTAATATGTAAAAAATCTATAAACTTAATTGCATCTTCAAATTCAACATCCTTTATTAATGTATTAACAGTAATATATACTTTTACATCATAAAGATGTGCATATTTTATAACATACACTAACTCTTCATCAGTAAAATTTTGAGCAAAAGCTCTAGCACCAAATGACTTACCTGCTAAATAAATAGCATCTGCTCCATTATGCACAGCAGCGTGCATTGCGTCCATACTTCCTACTGGACATAATAATTCTTTTTTCATAAGTTTATTGTATCAAAAAAAACACAATATAGATAGTGTTTTTTTGTTGACTTAAAGTAAAACTTGTACTATATTTAATTTGGGAATTGTCTAAAGAATTAGTGCTTGCCTTTCCAAAATCCAGGGGTTCCTTGTGAAAGGAGGCTTGATATTATGTATAAAAAAGATTTACTTATATCAATTTTATTTATAATCATCATTTGTTTGATAGCCTCTTTATATAAAGCTATATAACAAAAAAAGCACTTAATTCACTGATATGAATTAGGTGCTA
>CAYJPM010000012.1:0-22274 GCA_964372145.1 uncultured Muribaculaceae bacterium
TATTCTTCTAAATCATTCTTATCATTATATCTTACAGTTACTACTTGTAATAATTCTGATAATTTATCTTTTGTGTTAGGTTTTAATATTTTGTAACTTTTTAAATAAAAGTCAACATAAGTTTTATACTGATTTAAATTTATTAAATCATTAATTAATATCTTAATTACATTTTTAGAAACAAATTCTACATCATTTAAAAATAATATATTATCTTCTCTTAATAATAATAAAACAAATTCAAAATTATATTTAAGCTTTTCACTTAAATGTTCAATATTAACATATAAATCAATGTTACTACTAGAAACAAAAAAATCTGAATTTAACATTTTATTTAAATCCTCTATTAAGTAATCACATTCTCTTACTATATTATTTTTATCATTTCTATCAGTACGTAATTTAATTATATTTAATATCTTTATTGTATTAACTAAATTCATATCTGTAATTAGATAATTAAATTCATCTATTGTATACATATTTTTTACCCCCATATTATTTTATCTAGACATTTGATTACTATTTAATATATCTTTTAACATATCATAATCATCTGCATTATCTATATAATAAACAACCTTCATTTCATTTAATAAAATACGAATACTATCTAATAATATAGGATCTCTATAGTCAGAATGTAAACACTTTTTGTAAACAAGTACATAGTACTGAAATTCTTCAAAAGATATTTCATTTTTTGTTTGTAATAATTCAAATAAACACATCAGTTCAATTTCCATTTAATTTCTCCTTAAGAAAAATTTTACCACTATATATAATATATTACAATATAAATTAATATCATTTTCTTAATAATTTATAAGCTTTAATCATATTATCTTCATTAAAACCTATATTACCATCACAAAATATAAAATTATTATTATCACAAACATATTCATCATCAATAATTACATAAATTCTATTAAAATTATTAATACTCATATAAGCTAGAATTTCTTCATATCTAGATTTATACTTTATTCTATCAAAAGGAGTCTTACCAATAATATTTATATTATTATCTAAACCACCATTATATAAACATTCTTTATAATTGTCGTGTAACCTCCAAGTAGAAGAAACAACACCATCATAATCTAAAAACACTATTGGTTTATCCATATTTCTCCTAATATAAAAAGACTAATAAATAGTCTTAAAATGAATCTACATTGATTTTAACTCTAGGAGTTCCATCAATATAATTTTTTGCTTGAATTAAAGTTCTTAGAGCATTTATAGTAGCTCCTCCTCTTCCAATAACAGCACCTTTATCAGTATCATGTACGATAATTTCTAACATAACACCTTCATCATCTGTTTCAAAAGAAGTAACTTTAACCATATCTGGTTCCTTACATATACTTTTAACTAAAAATTCAGTATATTCTACTACATTCATAATTATTTTCCTTCTTTAGTTATACCTTCTTTTTTAAGAAGAGTTTTAACTGTATCTGTAGGTTGAGCACCATTTTTTAACCATTTAATTGCTAATTCTTTATCAATAGTAACAACAGCTGGTTGTTTAATTGGATCATAAGTTCCTACTGTTTCAATGAATCTACCATCTCTTGGACTTTTAGCATCAGCTGCTACGATTCTATAAAAAGGTTTCTTTTTAGAACCCATTTTTTTAAGTCTTAATTTAACTGCCATAATTTCCTTCCTTTCTTTAACTACAAATATATTATCATACATAAAAAAAAGTGTCAACCTTTTTTAGTTAACACTATATATAAATAACTAATTTAAATAATCATCTGTAAGTTCATCTAAAACTTCATCTATTTCATCATTAACACTTAAATCAATATAATCGTCTTCTTCATCTTCAACAACTATTTTCACCTTTGTATCTCCAACAAGTTCTACTCCCATTTCTTTTTCTACATTTAAACTAACTTTACCATTATTAATTTCTACATTAGTAACAGTTGGTTGTTTTAAACATCTAACAACTACATCACTACTATTACCTACTTTACTCATATTCATTTCTTCTTTATAAGTGAATTTTCTAGTACATACACTAGTTTTAGAATCAGAATCATGTGAATACCACACATTAACATCAAACGACCCATCTACATAAACTAAATCATTATTTTTTGAACCACTAAATGTGTGGTTTATAACCCAACATCCTAGTATAGTATTTGGAGTTATTTCTGTTTCAATTGAATAATCACTTTTAGTAGTTTTTTTTGCTTTACCAATTACAGCCTTTGTAACAATTTCTTTAAAATTAGACATAATCATCACCTTTCTATTTTAATGTATGCAAGAAGTAGACAAAAGTACACTAATTTTGTTATACTTTAATTGGTGATAATATGGATTGTATATTTTGTAAAATAATTAATAAAGAATTAGAAAGTTTAATTCTTTATGAAGACGATATAATTATTATACTATTAGATGCTTACCCAGATTCTGATGGCCACACTTTAATAATACCTAAAAAACATTATACTGACTTTAAAGAATTACCTGATGAAATAATATTACACATTAATAAATATACTAAAATTTATACAGATATTTTGATGGAAAAATTAAATAAAAAATCGATTACTATATTAAATAATTATGGTGATTCACAAGTTATAAAACATTACCACTTACATTTAATACCAAATTTTAAAACTAACCCTACTAAAACTACAAAAGAAATTTATACATTAATTACAAAGGAATAATTATATGAAGAAGTTGTATATAATTATTGTTGTTGTGATAATATTTCTTTTAAGTAGTTTTTTTATTTATATTAATATAGAAAAAAATAAAACAGAAAATAATTCTAATCAAATTATTGAAGAAAAAATATATCCAAAAGAATATTCTTTTACATTGTTAGGAACTGGAGATGCTCTTTTACATAATCCAGTGTATGATATTGCACTGGAAAGTGATGGAACATACAATTTTGATGGAATTTTTACTGAAATAGATGACACTATATTAAATGCTGACTTAGCATATATCAATCAAGAAACAGTGTTTGCATCTCCGCCATATTCAAGTTATCCTAGATTTAATACCCCATCTGATTGGGGAGATACTTTAATAAAATATGGATTTGATTTAATAAGTTTAGCAAATAATCACTCAATGGATCAAGGTGAAAAAGGTGCATTAGAAAGTATTTCATATTGGGAAAGTAAAGACGAAGTTAATGCAGTTGGAATGGCATCTTCTTTTGAAATAAGAGACAATATTAAAATTGAAGAAATCAATAATATTAAATATGCATTCTTATCTTATACTTTTTCTACTAATGGATTGCCTGTTCCTAAAGGTAAAGAATACCTAGCTAATATGTATTCAAAAGAATTAGCACAAACACATATTGATTCAGTCAAAAATGAAACAGATATTATAATTGTAGCAATGCACTGGGGTACTGAATATACAGATGAACCAAACGAATATCAAAAAGATGTAGCTAATGAATTATCTGAAATGGGAGTAGACATTATTTTAGGTAATCATCCACATTGGATGCAACCTATTGAAAAAATAAATGATACCATAATAGTTTATTCAATGGGAAATTTTATTTCAAATCAAATGATATTAGCAAGTAATAGTTACTACTCCTGGAGTGTTGCTATGGGAGCATTTGTTACTATGGATATAAATAAAATTGTTAGTGAAAATAATGAAGAAATATACATAGATAATATAAATGTTGAATTATTATTTCATCATAAAGAAAATAAACGATATAAAATAATACCCTTTGATCAAATGAATGAAAGTTATCATAAAGATTATATTAGTTTATACGAAGAACATAAAGAAAGAATGACATCGTTATATAGTGAAGTCACAGTAAGTCCTCTGACAAATTAAAAAGAGTATTTAAACTCTTTTTTAATATACTATGCCACCTAATATGATAGCTAATAATACAAATAAGATTAATACAAAAACATAACTATTACAATTAGGTGTACAACATGTATTTTGTATTTCACATGGTTTTCCCATAATGTTATACCCCTTTCTATTCTAAATTAAATATATGCTCCACAGATGATTATTAATAATATGAAAAGCACTAATACTATAGCTGGACCAAAACTTCCTTTACAACAGTTCATAAATCATTCCTCCTTTATTATCTATTCAATATATCTTATGGTTAATTTCAAAGATAGTGCTAGTTAATTCACACAATTATCACTATAATTTCTTGTATTCTAATAATATAACTGATATAATAAATATTAGGAGGGAATAATGAAAAAAAATATTAAATTAGTTAGTTTATTAGTAGTAACAACTCTATTAATAACAGGATGTGGTAAAGTAGCTACATTACAAAATGGAGAGGATGCTGTAGCAACATTTAACAATGAACATATGTTAAGCGTTGATGAATTATATAATAGTATGAAACTAGATATAGCTCTAGAAAATTTACTAGTTATGTCAGACACTTACATTTTAGAAGATAAATTCAAAGATGAAGTTGAAAATGCTGAAAACTATGTTTTAGAATATATGGCTAGTATGCTTCAAACATATGGAACTGAAGCTGATGTACTTGCGTATTTACAACAAGGTGGTTATTCAACTATTGAAGCATTTGAAAGTTATTTACATTTAAATTACTTACAAAGTCACGCTATTGAAGAATATGCTAAAGAACAAGTAACTGAAGATGAAATCGAAAAATATTATGATGATGTTGTAAAACAAGATATCGAAGTTAGTCATATATTAATAATGCCTACTTATGATGCAACTACTGCAACTGAAGATGATATTGAAGATGCTAAAGATGATGCTAAAGCTGAAATCGAAAATATAATTGATGATTTAAAAGCTGCTGATAAAGATGGTAAAGATATTGAAGAAGAATTTGCTAAAATAGCTGAAGATGAATCTGATGACAGTGCTACTGCTTCTGAAGGTGGAGATCTTGGAAGAATTAATAATTATAATACTTTAACTGATACATATGATGAACTTGTTAATGCAGCATATGAGTTAAAAGATGGTGAATATTCTACTGAAATTATTGAAACTGAATTAGGATACCATGTTATACTAAGAACTAAAAGTCATGATAAAGAATCTTTAGAAGATTTAACTGATGAAATTACTGAAGTAATTGCAAGTGATACAATGACTAATCAAGTTGCATTCGATGCTCAAAAAGCTTATCGTGATGAATATGGATTTAAAATTGAAGATAGCGAACTTGCTGATCAATATAGTGCATATTTAACAAATCAACAAAATTATATTACATCACTTGAACAACAATAAAAAATGAGATTTAAATCTCATTTTTTTTATACCCTTTTTTATATAGTTCGTAATCAATCTTCTTTTTCAAAAGTGTTTCATCTGTTATTTTCTTACTATATTTTTTTTCTAATTTATTATATTCCTTAATATACATATCTTCATCATTTACATCTACTACAATATTTATATTATAGAAGTTAGATGGATAACCATTAATTTTTAAATACTCACCTATTCTCCTCTTAAGTTCGTAACTAGAATATTTACGATTACTTTTAGATTTTTTCAAAATTATTTTATTAATTTTATTTTTCCATATTTCTTCATCTATTGAATTTAATTTTAATTCAACATTTTCTAAAGACAAACCCAAATCAAGTAACATTTTCTTAATCTTATAAGGTCCATTTAAAGTTAAATTAATTTGTTCATTTATAAAAGAATCTATGTATAAATCATCATTTATATAATTACTTTTTTTTAGTTTATTTATAATAATGTCTATATATTTATTTTTTAAAGAATCTTTTAAAAGTAAGGATTTAATTTCTTTTTCAGTTCTTTTTTTAACATTTATTTTTTTTATCATATTATAATAACTATTCATAGATTCATTATATTCTTTTATAATAGTTATCTCATCAGTAGTAAATAATTTTCCAATCATTAAATTATACTTTAAAATAGTTTCATCAAAAAGAAGAAAAGGTTCACCCTTTTCTACTTCTATTTTATATTGATTATTTTTTATTTGTATAATGTTATTTATTTTCATATTTATTTAGTTTCTGCACTTTTATATAATGCACAAGCATTATCTAATTCCTTTAATAATTTATTTATATCTGATTTATTTTTAATTCTACATCCAGAGGCATATTTATGACCTCCACCATTGTAATTAGACGCTATTGTATTAATAACAGGTCCTCTACTTCTTATATTTATTTTATAAATACTATTTCTTTCATCAAAAGTTATAAAACACCAACATAATAATTCTTTAATAAAGTAAAAATCATTTACCATGTTAGATGGAGTTGAAGCATCAACACTATATTTTTTTAAAGTTTCTGGTGTTATTTCAACAGAACCAAAATTATTATCAGTAATATCTAAAGTAGCAATTAAATAAGAATAAAACTTTAATTCATGAAAACTTCTCTCATATAAATTATCATAACTAGCAACAAAGTTAAATGGATATTTTTTAAGTAGATTAGTCACTGTTTCAAATGTACTTACACTAGTATTACTAAGTAAGAATCTATCACTATCAAATACCATACCTAAAAACAAAGTTTCAGCTATTTTAGCATCCATTTTCATTTTACTATTTAGTAAATAATTTACTATCATTTCACATGCACTAGACTTTGCATCATCAGTCCAATCAACATCACCCATGATATCTTCAGCTGGATGATGATCGATTTTTAAAATAGCATCATATTTTAAATCTTCTATTCCGTCTATTCTAGCAAAGTTAGGTACATCTGTAACAATAAGTAATGCACCTTCTAATGAATCATAATTATCTATTTTATCTAAAGCACCTAAATATCTAAATTTAGCCACACCCGCTCCTACTGCATATACTTCCTTTTCAGGAAATGTTAATTTAATAGCGTCTCTTAAACCAATTTGAGATGCTATCGCATCAGGATCTGGTCCTACATGTCTAGCAAGTACAATTTTATTATATTTTTTTATTATTCTAAAAATATCTTTAAATATGTCTTGTTTACTTCCAAACATTATTTTAACTCCATTACTTCTAATGCTATCATTAACTCCTCATTAGTTGGAACAACATATACTGGTATTTTAGAATCATCTGTTGATATTTTTCCAAATTCACCAAATACTTTATTTCCTTCTTCATCTAAATTAATTCCTAAAGATTTAATTTTTTCAACAGTATATTTTCTTAATAATGAAGATTTTTCTCCAATACCTGCTGTAAATAAAATTACATCTGCTCCATTTAATTTATTATTGTACATAGCTATATAATTTGCAATTCTTTGCGCAAACATTTTTTGTGCTAAAATACATCTTTCATTTCCTTCAGTAGCACCTTTTTCTAAATCTCTAGCATCTGATCCTACACCACTTATCGCATGAAGTCCACTTTGTTTGTTTAAGTCATTAGTAATTTCTGATACAGTTTTACCAGTTTCTTTACACATATATTCAATTATACTAGGATCTATATCTCCAGATCTAGTACCCATCATAACACCAGCAAGAGGTGTTAATCCCATAGATGTATCAACTACTTTACCACCTTCAATCGCAGCTAAAGATGCTCCATTACCTATATGACAAGTAATAACTTTTAAATCATTATTATCTAATTTATCACATATAACCTTATTTACATATTTATGACTAGTTCCATGAAAACCATATTTTCTTACATGATGATTAGTATACCATTCATAAGGAACTGGATATAAATAATTTTCTTCTTCCATAGTTGCATGAAATGCTGTATCAAATACTGCAACATTTATAATGTTTGGTAGTTTACTCATAAATGCTTCAATACCCATTAAATTAGCAGGATTATGAAGTGGTGCTAAATTAGTAAATTTTTTCATTCTAGTAATAACTTCTTCATTAAGTACTACTGATTTATTAAATTCATCCCCACCATGAACAACTCTGTGTCCTACTCCATCTATTTCATCTAAAGATTTAATTATTCCTAAATTAACAAACTCTTCCATTAAAATAGATACCGCTACAGAATGATCCTTAAGATCTACTTCTTTTTCTATTTTCTTTCCATCAAACTTAAAAGAATAAAAACTCTTATCTAAACCTATTCTTTCAAAATTTCCACTTGCTATTGTTTTTTCTTCAGGTAATTCAATTAAAGTAAATTTAAGTGAAGAACTACCTGCATTGATTGCCATTATTTTCATATTTTTTCTCTCCTACTACAATTATACAAAAATTAACTAAATTAATCTATACAAAAACACAATATTTATCAATATTATTAAATATCAAAAAAAAACAGAGTATAAATTACTCTGTCGGTACAAATGTTGCATTACTTGTTAAACTAGTATCAGTATTAAGTGCATCAGCATCTACTTGTGTTTTAGCATATTGATTTCCAACTAATGGAACATTATAAAACATACTCGATTTACTAGTTACATTACTCATATCAAAACTTGATAAATTTAATTCAGTTAAACTAATATTATTAAAAAACATGCTATCCATACTAGTTACATTAGATGTATTAAAATTTGATAAATTTAAAGATTCTAATGATCTAGTTGACTTGAACATACTACCCATATTAGTTACTTTAGATGTATCAAACGATGAAACATTTAAAATTTTTAAATTATGCATATCATTAAACATACTCATTGTAGACACAACATTACTTGTATCAAAATTTGTGAGATCTAATTCAGTTAATTTCTTAACACCTTGAAACATAAATGATGTATAAGTAACATTAGAAGTATTAAAACTAGAAATATTTAACTCAGTTAAATTACTCATATTTTCAAATAAAGATAACATTAATACAACATTAGATGTATCAAAACTCGATAAATCCAAAGAAGTTAACTCGGTTAAATTTGCAAACATAGATTGCATACTATCTACATTACTTGTGTCATACCACTCATTAAATTCTAATGTCTTTACTTTCGTAAAATCACGAAAAGTACCAAACTGACTACTGTTAGCCATAATTAATCTATCAGATTGAATATGTAGTATTATTTCTTCACCTACTTCTTCAATATATCCTACTATTGATTCATTTTTAGCTTCAGATAAATCAAATTTAGTCAATGCTGTCTCATAATCAGATAATATTTCTTTCCCTAATACAATCTTAGTAACGGAATCTCTATAACCAGAATCTTTTAAATTATTATTAAATGCAAGACCTGTTATCATTTTATTTATAACTAACTTATCTTTTGTAAGTATATATTCTGCTTCTAATACTTTACCTTCATTTTTCATTTGATTAGTACTTAAATTAACAAATGTAATCTCTGCACTCCAATTTTGTGTAGTTCCATCTGTAGAACTATTTGTTGATATACTATAATCTTCTGATATTTTTATTAGTCCTCTAGTTCTTGTTATATCAAATCCTGTAAGTGTTTCTCCTGTTGATGCATCTACTATCGTCTTATATTCAAATCCTTCTATTGAAGTAACTTCATTTCCATTTGGATCAATTATTTTTATAAGTAATTCTGCTACTGTATTATCTACTGTATACTCAAAAGTATTTTTAGATATATCAAAATATACATTGTATGTATCAGTTGCACTTCCTGTTTCTGAACCTGCGATTAAAGTAGCAGTAGAATTAGTCACAGAAGATAAACTTCCATCACCTTCAGCAAAGTTTTCTATAGTAGCGTATATATTAAGTTCATTACCTGCTGTAAATATTAATTTCTCAGATACTTCAGAACCTATAGTAGCTTCAGTTATCGCTGGATTACCTGGTCCAGATACATAATAACCAAATGACAAAGCAAATAAAGCCACTAATAATATAGCGACTATAATTAACAATATATTTCTTTTAGACATATTTAATTTCATATTATTTTATCCTTATAATAAATATTATAACATATAAAAAATAACCAAACAATTACTTTTTATTATTTTGATTAGTATGTGTTATATTATATTCAATATTAGTATTAGCTTTAGCATTAGAATATATATTATATCCATATGGATTAGAATATTCACTTCTTAATTTATCTTTTCTATTAGTTAATTCTATATCAAAACCTTTATACATATATACTTCTTCATTCATAAAAAAATCACCTAATACTATTATGAGTGATTTAATTTATTTTATAATAAATTTTCAAATTTATTAATATTATTTAATTTTATATACTCACTAGTATATACAGCTTCTTTAATCATTTCTTCAAAATCAATTAACTTTTCATACTCTCTAGCTAAATTAATATCTGGATTTATAACTGGATGTTTAGGAACAAATATTGTACAACAATCTTCAAATGGTTCAATACTTATATCATAAGTACCTATTTTTTTAGATATTTCAATAATTTCTAACTTATCTAAACACGCTACTGGTCTAATCACAGGCATCTTTATTACTTCATTAATACATTTCATACTAGTTAAAGTTTGACTAGCAACCTGACCAATAGATTCCCCATTAATAAGTACATGACATTTATTTCTAAGAGCTATTCTTTCACTTATTCTATACATCATTCTTCTCATAATAGTAATCAAATATTCATGAGGTATATTCTTTAAAATACTTTCTTGTATCTTAGTTAAATTTATAACATGAACTCCCACTTTAGGATCATATTCTTTAAGTACACTAGCAAGTCTTTTAACTTTATCTTTAGCCTTCTCACTAGTATGAGGAGGAGAATCAAAATATATACAATCTAAACTAATACCTCTTTTAATAGCTAAATAACCCGCTACTGGAGAATCTATTCCACCAGATAACATAAGTAAAGATTTACCTTGGGTACCTACAGGGTATCCCCCTAATCCCTTTATTTTATCAAAATAAAATAAAGAGATATCTTTTCTTACTTCTACATTTACTAATACTTCAGGAGTATGTACATCTACTTTAATATTATCAATATTTTTAAGTATATGCCCACCAACACTTCTAGATATATCCATGCTTTTCATAGGATATTCTTTATAATTTCTTTTAGTTTCTACTTTAAATGTTTTAAATTCTTTTTCTTTTAATTTATCAATTATATTATTTTTAATATCATCTAAATTATTATTATCTAACATATAACCAATATTTATTTCATGTATTCCAAAAGTTTTATTAAGTACATCAAGTACTTTATCAAACTCATTAGTATCAATAAACATTCTTCCATGATCATAATTAATATTAGCATCTATATCTTCTAATTTAAGTTCAATATTGTTTTTTAACTTCTTTAAAAAGAAACTAATATTATCTCCTTTTGTACTAAGTTCTCCATATTTAATTATAATTATTTTTTTCATACTTCTTCACCAACAAATGTATTTTACCATAAAAAAACACTAAAAGAAACTTTTGTGTTATTTTAAATTATTTAGTTTATCATAAGCCTCGTTAAAGAATTTTAAAAACCTATTTACTTCATCTAAAGTAGATAAATGTGATAAACATATTCTTATAGTATGTTTTGCTCTAATTACATCGTTATAAACTGCTAAAACAGATGTAGATATATCACCTGAAGAACATGCTGTATTAGTTCCTAAAAATACCTCATATTCATCCATTGCTCTTATAAAGGTTTCTGGTTTAATATTAAGTAAACTTACATTCAATATTTGAGGTATTGAATAACTAGTTTTATTTATCAAAATATCTTTTTTTAAAGATAACTCTCCTACAATCTTTTCATTTAATCTATCAATATAATTAATTCTTTTATTTAAATCATTTTGTGATAATCTAAGAGCTTTAGATAATCCTACTATTAAAGGAAGAGGAACAGTTCCAGGTCTTAAATCATTTGCTTTACTACTTCCATATATTATAGGTGTTATATTAACCTTTTCATTTTTATAAAAAATACCTATTCCCTTAGGACCATAAAACTTATGAGCAGATAAACTAGCTAAATCTACGTCTATTGTATTAATAGCAACTTTTCCTACTGCTTGAGTTATATCAGAATGAAAATAAGTATTATTATTTTCTTTTTTTATTACTTGTCTAATCATTTTTAAAGGCTGTCTAATACCAAGTTCAGAGTTAACAGCACATATACTAACAAGTATAGTATCTTCTCTTATTAATGACTTCAAATCATTAAAATCAACTAATCCTTCAGCATTATTTTTAACATAACTTATATCAAATCCTATACTACTTAAATAATCACATATAGCGTATATACTAGGATGTTCTAATTTAGAAGTAATAATATGTTTACCTTTATTGTGATTAGCCATAGCTACTCCTATCAAAGCCATATTATTAGATTCTGTAGCTCCAGAAGTATATATAACTTCTTTTGTTTCACAAGCTAAAATAGAAGCAATTTGTTTATTTGCTTCTATATATAAATCATTAGCTTCTTTACCAAGTTTATTTAAAGAATTAGTATTACCTATAAAATCTTTTGTTGTTTTATTCATAGTATCAAGGACATCCAATGAAATTGGAGTAGTCGCACTGTAATCAAAATATATCATTATTTATACTCCTCTAGTAGTCTTTTATGTATGCCAGGTTCAACAATGTTAATTGCACTTATAGCATTCTCTAAACTGTTTTTAAAATTACCTTTATTAAATAAATTTTCTGCTTTAACTAAACCAAAATCAACTTCTTTATTAACAACTCTATATCTATTTCCATATACAATTGCAGCTTCAGCCATTCTAGCAGTTTTAATATTTTCATTTATTGTATTATATACTTTTAATACTAAATCTCTAGCAGTGTCAACTCTAGTATTAAGTATTTTTATTGATAAAGGTCTTCGATCAAGTTCATCACTCATTATATCAATAGCTTGCATAGCTTCAGCAAGTTCCACATAATAATTTTTAGGTATTATAGGCATTTTAAATGTCCTTACTTTTTCTTTAGTACTAAACAAAATATCATTAATTTCAGCAAGTTGTTCTCTAGCTCTTTTCTCATCATCTTTTAGACTTTCTAAAGTTCTTATCGCAGCATTTAATTTTTCTTCTGTTTTTAAAAGTTTAACACTTAATATTTCCATTTCTTTTGCAAGTTTACTATAAGCAAAAGTTCTATTCCTATGAAGTTCTATAATTCTTTCATAAGCATTTCTTACAAAATCTAATTCATTTTTAATTTCATATATAACGCTTGCATCATCATCAGTTAAATCATAACTATATTTTATATCATCTATTTTTTTTAATAATTCATTATTTCTTTTTTCAAGTTTTGATGATTTAACAATTAATGTTGTATAATCTTCAAAAACTCTTTTAGCAACTTTTTCTTTTTCAAAGTCACTTATTAAAGAATCAAAATAATCATATATTGTTTTAAGTTCAAATAAAGAATCTTCAATATTAAGAACATTAAGTCTTTGAAAAACATCTATAATCTTTTTTTCTGCTTCTTCTTTATTATAATCAATATTTAAATAATCTAAATTATATCCAGTACCTTCAAGTTTATTTTGTAAATACACTACTTCATTTATCTTTTTCGGAATTAAATTCTTACCCAAAGAAACTATAGATTTTGTTTCTTCAATAACAAGTTTTAAATTACCAACAATATCACCAATAGCTTTTACAATTTTACCAACTTCATTGTAATCATTTTTTTCCATCAATATTTCAAAAGAACTAAATAATTTATCAACGTTTTCAAACTGAAGTTCAATTGGAACTTGTATGATTTCATAATTATCAATATTATCATTATATATATTTTGTATATCTCTGTATTCTGCTTTTAATTTTGTAATAGTTTCCCTATTACGTTCTTCACTTAATGTAACTTCTTTTATTTCTTCAAGTAAAAATTCAGATTTAGTTTTAATTTTATTTAAATTAAGTTCACAATCAAATATTACTTTTTTTAATTCTTTATAATTTTTATCAACAAATAAAGTTTCTATTTCATCAATATCATTTGCTATAGTTGCTAAATCTTTTTCTTTAATATTATTAAAATTTTCTTTCCACATTTCAAATTTTTCTTTTAGATCATCATTGTTTACTAATGCTTCCAGTTTATTAAGTTCAGAAAGAATTGATGCAGATATAATTAAATTTTTTTCACGTTCTAGGCTTTCAATTTGGCCTTTAAACTTTTTCTTAATTCTTTTATTTACCAGCATTAAAACAACAATTATAGATATAATTGATAATACATAATAAGCCATCGAAATAAGTAAAAACGTTTCTCTTTCCAAATTTATTCACCCTACTAAATATATTTTATCATAATTTATATTATTTTTGAAGTTTATATAAAAAGTTTACAAATATATTAAAATAAAAAATATTAAGACATAATCTTAATATTTTATTGGCTGAAATCTTGCCTATATGGATCATCCCATGTACCACTACCTATTCCAATAGTATCAGGTTTAATGGATATGACAGGTCTAAAACCTTGAGCAGCATTGTTGATAGTACTGGTACCAATACTGCCAGATAAAGAAACAACAAATTCAACTGTATAGTCACCATTTTTATTATATGGCGATGTCGTCCAATAAGTATTTGCAGTATATAAATAAAAATTACTATTTCCACTTCCGTAACTACCACCAGCAAATGCTGATTCATCTGCGGTAAGAAGTCCTATCGGTACACTTAGTGCACCATTTCCGTTTATTTTATCATCTACTGTAAATGCATCAGCCTGAACTGGACATTCTAGTGTTGGCGTTTTATTTGTTTCATTTCTTACAACTGCTCCGAAATATTGTGTGCTAGTTCCTATACCAGATGCTTCTGTCATTCCTGTTTTATCAATATAAGCAGTACGATCACTACAATATATTGCATCAGATATATACATATAGTAATAGGTATTATATATATTATCTATATACCAATCATCTATTATTGTTTTGGCATTACTACTTGTACTTGTTCCATGTTGTTCACCTATCGTATGCATATATCCTGCATATTCCGCTGAACTATACGTTGTATTAAATGCCGCAGTGTTTATTTGAGTACCTGTTCCAGTCATAACTACTGCTTGCGAAGCGGTTGGCTGAGTTGTCCCAGAATAAATCATTCTAATTGAACTATCTCCATTTATTCTTACTATTCTCCAATAAAATCCAGCAAATTTAACCCAGTTATTATCTACTGCCCCTCTATAATAGTAACTAATACCATAATCATCATGTGCTGCAAATAAACCTTCATTTGTTGTAGCCATTTGATCAAAACTTGGTTCAGGTTTATTTTTAATTTCAATTATTTCTTCATCAGTATAACCTAAAGTAGTTAGTGTAAAATCAGCAGCGCTTAGACTATCATCTTTTAATAATAATTCTCCAATAAATGTTTTACCTAAATTTCTTATTTGATCAGTAGCTAGATTTACATAAGTGATTTTTATTTTCCAATTGTGTGTTGTATCATTAGGACTTGTTGCAGAAATACTTACATTTTCTTTAATAGTAATTAAACCTTCATATGTAGTTACATCAAATCCACTAATATTTTGACCTGTAAGTTCATCAGTCACTGTTACATAACTAAGTCCATTTAAAGATGTTATTTCATCTCCATTATTATCAGTTATTTCTAAAATAATTTCAGGAGTATTTTCATTATGTGTATAAATATAATCATTAAAAGTTACATTATAATATACAAAATACTCATCTGTTACTGTAGCTTCTGTTGTTGATGATACTAAAGTAGCAGTTGAAGTAGTTTCACCTGTTAAACTACCATCATTTTCACCAAATGTATCTTTATTTACAACTAAATTTATTGGATTTCCAGGTGTTAATATTAATTTAGAAGTTTTATCTGTTGCAATATTTGTATCGGTCACCGCAGGAGATGAAGACCCAGCTATGAAGAATGCGAAAGAAAATATAATCAATGGTAATAACAAACAAATAATAATTATCAAAATTGTTTTTTTATATTTTAAAATACTTTTCATTTTATAGCCTCACTATGATATCATTTTACCACAGTTAAATTTCATATACAATAAAAAATATATCACAAAGTGATATATTATATTTTGTTAATTAAATTCTTAAATTCCTCTCCTCTATCTTCAAATTTAGCATATTGATCCCAAGATGCAGAACCAGGAGATAAAAGTACTATTTCATTTTCTAAAACATTTTGTTGAACTTCTTTAACAGCAGAATTTAAATCATAACATTTAATTACATTTATATTATTAATTTTACCATATTCATATATACGATCAGTAACTTCACCCAAAGCATATATACATTTAATGTTATTTAAATCATTATTAAGTTCATTAAAATCTTGACTTCTTTCCATACCACCTAATAATAAATGTATAGGTTTATTAAAAGTTCTTAAAGCAGTTATTGTACTAGTAGGATTAGTAGCTTTAGAATCATTATAATATTTTATATTATTAATATTTCTAACAAATTCTATTCTATGTTCAACACCTTTGAATGCGCTTAAATAATTTTTAACAACTTCTTTATCTATACCAAACTCATTTATAATCATTAATGACGCTAATATATTTTCATAATTATGAATACCCACAAGTAATATATCATCTAAATTAATAATTAATTCATTGTTAACATATATACCAATATCATCAATATAATTACCAGTATTACTATTGTTAAAATAAACTTTATTTAAATCTAAATTATTAGTCATTTCCATTGAATCTAAATTATCCATATTAATAAATGCAAGATCATTATTAGTATGATTATTAAATATTTTCATTTTAGTTTCTTTATATTTTTGATAAGAATCATGAAAATCTAAATGTGTAGGACAAATATTAGTTAATAAACTAATATCAGTTTTAAAATTTTCCATATTAAGAAGTTGATGATCAGATATTTCTAATACTAATATACTATCTTCTTCTAATGTTTTAACTATATCACATAAAGGAATACCAATATTACCACCTAGCACTACTTTTTTACCCATTAATTTTAACATTTCATAAGTAAGAGTTGTAGTTGTTGTCTTACCATTCGAACCAGTTATACCAATTATTTTATTAGTTTTAGGTATAAAAGAATAAGCAACTTCTACTTCATTAACAACTTTAATATTTAATGAAGCTGCTTTTTGAACTGCACTATTTTTTTGAGATATTCCAGGACTTTTAATCAATAAAGAAGTTTCTTCATTAATTAATTCTTCTGGTTTATCAGTTATCACAACTTCAACATTTAACTTATCTAATAATTTTTTATCTTCAATACTTATATCTTTTATATCAGATAATACAATTTTATTATCACTTGATAATAACTTACAAGCTGCTATACCGCTTCTTGCAGCTCCTAAAATCAATATATTTTTATCTTTATACATATTTATTCCTCCAATTAATTATATTATATCTTATTTTACTTCAAAACAAAAGGTTAGATATTTCTAACCGTGTTTTACTCTGTTTGATTCTTCAGATCTTTTAGCGTTGTTGAATCTATCAACAGTACCAACTAAATAACCAGTAATTCTTCTGATTCTATCGAATCCAACATTCTTTCCTACTTGATGTTTGTTTTTTAAAACTACATCCTCTTTCATTTTTTCCATTTTTCTATTCCTTCCCTTCTAATTTTCTTAAATCTTCTATATTAATTGCTTCTCCTGCTTTTCTACCACATCTAGGACAAACATCTTTAATAACACCTACATATCCACATACTGGATCTCTATCAACCGGATGGTTAATCGCACCATAACCTAAATTATATTTTCTCATTAATTTAACTACTGATTCAAATGCATCTAAATTATCTAAAGGATCCCCATCAAGTTCTATATAACTTATATGTCCTGCATTAGTAAATGCATGATATGGACCTTCAATTTTTAATTTATCTGCAAAAGATATATTATGATGAACTGGTACATGGAATGAATTAGTATAATATTCTCTATCAGTTATATCTTTAATTTTTCCATAAATAGCTTTATCTATATTAACAAATCTACCAGATAATCCTTCAGCTGGAGTTGCTAAACAAGTAAAGTTAAGATTATGTTCTTCACTAAATTTGTCACAAGTTTCTCTTATGTGTTTTACTATTTCAATACCTAATTTTTCTGATGTTTTAGATTCCGCATGATTAGAACCTGTTAAAGCTTTTAAACATTCAGCAAGACCTATAAATCCTATAGATAATGATCCATGTTTTAAAACTCTTCTTACTTTATCAGTACTTTTAAGTTTTTCAGAATCAATCCATATTCCTTGTCCCATTAAGAATGGAAAATTGTAAACTCTTTTATTACATTGTATTTCAAATCTTTCTAATAATTGATCTTTAACCATTAACATAATACTATCAAGTTCTTCATAGAAAGCTTTGATATTAGCTTTTTCATTTTTATTAGGTCCTACAATACCATGTTTGATACCAAGTCTAGGTAAATTAATTGATGTAAATGATAAGTTTCCTCTTCCTGGAGTAACTTCTTTTTCTTTATCAACATGATTTCCTAAAACTCTTGTACGACATCCCATATATCCTACTTCAGTTCTATAATCACCTTCTTTATATGATTCTAAATTGAATGGTGCATCTATAAATGACCAGTTAGGAAATAATCTTTTTGCTGAAACCCTTAAACTAAGTTTAAATAAATCATAGTTAGGATCTTTAGGATTGAAATTTACACCTTCTTTTACTTTGAATATAGATATTGGAAATATTGGTGTTTCACCTTGACCTAAACCAGCTTCAGCTGCTAATAAATAATTTTTAGTAACCATTCTACCTTCGCTAGATGTATCAGTACCAAAGTTTATTGATGAAAATGGAACTTGTGCACCAGCTCTAGAATGCATTGTATTTAAATTATGTACAAAAGCTTCCATAGCTTGATATGTTTTTTTATTAGTTTTTTCTAACGCTTTAGTTAAAGCTAAATCAAATAATCTTTCTAAAACTTCATTATCTTTATAATATTTTTCAAAATATTCTAATTTAATATCAATATCAGGTATTTTAGTAATTTCTTTTTCCAAACCTATCATTCCAACAAATTCAGTCATACCTTCTAAATCAAGATAATCTTTAATTACTTCTCTAACAAATTTTCTAAATGTTTTTAAAACACCAGGAGCTAAATAATAATCAAATGCTGGAATAGCTTGTCCACCATGTTGATCATTTTGATTAGCTTGAATAGCTATTGCTGCTAAAGCAGAATAACTAATAATATCATTTGGTTCTCTTAAAAAACCATGACCAGTAGAAAAACCATTTTTAAATAACTTTTCTAAATCTATTTGGTTACATGTAGTAGTTCCCATCGGAGCAAAATCCATATCGTGAATATGTATATAGCCTTCATCATGTGCATCAGCATATTTTTTTTTCATTAAATAATCTTTAGCAAACTCTTTTGAAACAGTTGCTCCATATTGAAGCATTGTTCCCATTGCCGTATTACCATCAACGTTTGCATTTTCTCTTTTTACATCATTATCTGCTGCATCTTGTAAACCAAGAGCTTCTAATGTTTTTAAGAATTTATGAGCTTTTTTATCATTAAAGAAGCTTTCTCTTGAAGAATTCCTTTTATTTCTATATTCAGAAAAAGATTCACAAACATCAATATATCCTTCTTTTTCTAATGTTTTCTCTATTATATCTTGAATTTCTTCTATTTTAATTTTATCTTTATCGGCATATTCTTTATTAATAAATTTAATAACACCTTTATATACTTTTTGAATATCTTTTTCATTATATTTTAAAACATATCCATCATTTTCTTCATTTTCATTTTCATCTTCTACTTTAATAGAATCAAAACCTTTTTTTATAGCTAAAGCAATTTTAGTACCATTAAAATTTGCTTTTGAACCATTTCTTTTTATTACTGATAAATCAAGAATTATATCTGATTTTTCTTTTTCCATAAATGCTACCTACCTTCTGATTTAATTTTAATATATATATTAGAAAAAATAAATACTTTTTTAACTTATTTACAAATTACATTTTATATATTTTTCATTTTTTCGTTAAAAATATTGTTACACAAAAATTACATTTATAGTTTTTTTGCCATATATAAGGCAAAAAATAACAATTATTAATTTATTCAAAATTTTACATTTATAGTTTTGTTCGATTTTCACTGATTTTACATTTTTAAAAAAACACAAAATTAAACATAAAAATCATTTTATAAATATTGTGATTTTTATAGTACAAATTACATAAAATTAACTGAGGTGAACTATGTTTAAAAATAAAAAAATATATATGATTGGAATTGGAGGTATAAGCATGTCAGGTATAGCCCTTCTTCTAACGAGTAATAATAATATAATAAAAGGAAGTGACAAACAATTATCAGATATAATATCTGATTTAAGAAATAAAAATATTGAAATAACTATAGGTTATAACTTAGAAGCAATTAAAGATTCAGATATAATTGTATATACAGCTGCGATAAAAGAAGAAGATAAAGAATTAAAATATGCAAAAAAATTAAAAAAAGAAATATATGAAAGATCAGAATTTTTAGGTATTTTAACTAAAGAATATGAAAACGTAATATGTATATCAGGAACACATGGTAAAAGTACAACAACTGGAATGATTAGTACTATATTTTTAGAAAATAATTTAAATCCAACAATTCAAATCGGAGCGATACTTCCAAGTATAAATAGCAATACTAATGTAGGTAAGAAAAAATATTTTATAATGGAAGCATGCGAATATAATGATTCATTCTTAAAATTTAACCCAACAAGTATAGCAATAACAAATATAGATAGTGATCATTTGGATTATTTTAAAAATTTAGATAACATAAAAAAATCATTTAATAAATATGTAAGTTTATTACCAAAGAATGGTAAACTTATTATTAATAATGATGATGAAAACAGTTTAAATTTTATAAAAGACAACACAATTACTTATGGAATAAATAATAATTCTAATTATATGGCTAAGAATATATCTTATATCGATACATCGTATGATTTATATGTAAACAATAATTTTACAACTAAAATATCACTAAATGTATTAGGATTACACAATATATATAATTCTTTAGCCGCTATAGCACTATCTAATCAATATATACAAGATATAGAAGGTATAAAAAAATCATTACTCAAATACACAGGCGTTAAAAGAAGATTTGAATATATCAAAAATTATAATAATGTTAAAATATATGATGACTACGCGCATCATCCAAATGAAATAAAAACAACTTATAATTCATTAAAAAGTGTTAAACACAAAAAACATTACATAGTATTCCAACCACATACATATTCAAGAACATATGAACATTTAGATGAATTTGCTAAAATATTATCTAAGTTTGATGAAGTTATAATAGCGCCTATATATGCAGCTAGAGAAGAAAACATATATAATATTAAAGAAGATGATTTAGTAAATTTAATTAATAAATACAAAGGAAATAGTCTTTATATAAATTCTTTTGATAAAATAATTAATTATTTAAAAAATAATATAAAAGATAATGATTTAATATTAACTCTAGGAGCAGGTATAGTTAATGACATACAAAAAGAATTCTAATTAAGAATTCTTTTTATAATATTCATTTATTATATTTAAATATTCTAATTCATTGTTTGCCTTAATTAATTTTAGTTTAGTTTCTTTAGTATCAGGCATACCTTTAAAATAATACATAACAATAGATCTAAGTTCTAATGTAGCTTCTCTTTCATTTTTATCTTCATACATGAACTTAACATGTTTTTTTATCATTTCTATCTTTTCCTTAAAAGATACTTCTACTGGAGTAATACCTTTTTCTAGATAGTCTACACACTCTTTAATAAGCCATGGATTACCTAATACTCCTCTACCTATCATTATACCAGCACAACCTGTGTAATTAAGCATATACTCAGCATCTATATAAGATAATATATCTCCATTACCTATAACAGGTATATTAACAGCATCAACTACTTGCTTTATGATATTTAAATCTGCTTTACCAGAATATCCTTGTGCTCTAGTTCTACCATGTATAGTAATAGCGCTTGCACCAGCTTCTTCGATAATTTTAGCTATTTCTACAGCGTTAATTGAATTATCATCCCAACCACTTCTAATTTTTACTGTAACAGGTACTGTTGATATTTTTACCACCGCTTTAACAATTTCTTTCACTTTAGAAGGATTTTTTAATAAACCACTTCCTGCTTGTGCTCTTAAAGCAACTTTAGGAACGGGACAACCCATATTAATATC
>CAYJPM010000013.1:0-22069 GCA_964372145.1 uncultured Muribaculaceae bacterium
AAGAAGGTATACAAAATAAAAATTGTGATGTATTTATAGAATATGGTAGAGTTTTAGAAAGTGATATATTAGATTATACTAAAATTTATTTTGATAATTTAGTTATAGATAGACCATCTCTTAGTATATTAAAAGATAGTGAAATAAATATTGATAACAAAAATATTGATATTACTGTTAAAAGTAATTTAAGTGACTTAGAATTAGAAACTAAGAAAATTAGTAAATATTTAAATGATTATGGATTAGGAATATATGTAGTTAACTTTATTTATAATGAGGATAATGTGAAGTCATTATCTGATGTTATTATGGAAAGTAAAACTGTTAAATATGAAAAGAAAGATGACACTATAATATTTGGTGAACATAAAGAAGGTAAAGTTACTAGTTTAAACAATATATTAGGTGAAACAAAAGGTTTAATTGTAGAAACTTATATATTTGATATGGAAGCTATTGAAAGAAAAGGACAAAAAGCAACTGCTTATATCTTAAATATAAAAATGAGTGATAAAACTGATAGTTATATGGCTAAGATGGTTAGATTTGAAGAAGAACCTTTTTATAAAATAGTTAAAAAAATTAAAAAGGGTAATTGGTATAGATTTCATGGTAATGTAGAACTTGATCAATATTTAAAACAATTGGTATTTACTATTAGAAATATAGAAGCAATTCCATCTAAAGATATAAAAGTAGTAGATACAGCTGAAGTAAAAAGAACAGAATTACATTGTCACACTAAGATGAGTATGATGGATGGAGTTATAGACGCTAGTAATTTAATAAATTTTGTATCTGGTTTAGGTCATAAAGCTGTAGCTGTTACTGATCATAATGTTCTTCAGTCGTATCCTGATATATATAATACTGTTAAATATATGAACAAAGGTAAAGAAGATAAAGATAAATTTAAAGTATTATATGGAGTTGAACTTAATATAGTAGATACAGAATCTAAAATATTTTATAATGATACTAATTTTGATTTTAAAGATCAAGAATTTGTTGTATTCGATACTGAAACTACAGGTTTAACTGCTGGTAAAGATCAGATGATTGAAATAGGGGCAGTCAAAGTAAAAAACGGTGAAATAGTAGATAGATTTGATGAATTTATTTCATGTGATAGAAAACTTCCTGATATAATTGTTAAACTTACAAATATAACTGATGATATGTTAGTCGGTAAAGATAATGAAGAAAATGTTACTAAAAGATTTTTAGAATTTATTGGTGATTTACCATTGGTTGCTCATAATGCTGCTTTTGATATATCATTTATTGAAAGTGCATGTAATAAATATGAACTTAAAGCTTTTAAAAATACAGTTATAGATACTATGGCACTAGCTAGAACTTTATTTCCTGACTGGAGAAACCATAAGTTATCAACTTTAGTTAAAAATTTAAAAGTAGAATGGGATGAAGATAAACATCATAGAGCGGATTACGATAGTGAAGGTACTTCAGCTTGTTTTTATAAAATGTTAGATAAATTAGAATCTGATAACATTGATACTATATTTGATTTTGAAAAGTTAGTTGATAAAGAAAATATTATTAAATTTGCAAGACCTTTTCATGTGACTATAATTGCTAAGAATAGTATTGGTTTAAAAAATTTATTTAAAATAGTTTCACTTGCTAATACAAAATATTTATATAAAGGGCAAGAACCTAAATTACCTAGAGCTGAATTATTGAGTCATAAAGAAGGTTTAATAATTGGGTCTGGTTGTATTAATGGCGAAGTGTTTAATAAAGGATTTAGTTTAGACGATGAAGATTTAAGAAATATGATGTCTTTTTATGATTATATAGAAGTTTATCCTTTAAGTGCGGTATCTCATTTAATAAGTAACGAGAGTTTATTTCATAATGAAGGTGAATATTATGGATATATAAAAAGATTAATTAATGTTGCTAAAAGTGCTAATAAAATGGTTGTTGCTACTGGTGATGTTCATAATTTAAGACCTGATGATTTAATTTCTAGAAAAATTATTATAAATCAAAAAACAGGTGGTAAATTTCATCCTCTTAATAGAAAAGGTTTAGAAGTTCCAGATCAATTCTTCTTAACTACTGATGAAATGTTAGAAGCGTTTTCATTTTTAGATGATGATCTTAAAAATGAAATTGTTCTTACTAATCCTAATTTAGTAGCGGATAGTGTTGAACACTTACAAATAATTAGGGATGATTTGTATACACCTTTACTTGATAACTCTGCTGAGATAACTAGAGAGATGGTTTATAAAAGAGCTTATGAAATATATGACAATCCGCTTCCGAAAAATATTGAAGAAAGAATAGAAGCAGAACTTTCTGGGATTATTGGTGGTGGATACGATGTTATTTATCTTATTGCTGAAAAACTAGTTAAAAAAAGTAATGCAGATGGTTATTTCGTAGGTTCACGTGGTTCAGTAGGTTCAAGTTTCGTTGCTACGATGATGGGTATAACTGAAGTTAATGGACTTCCTGCTCATTATGTTTGTCCTAGTTGTAAAAAATCTATATTTGAAGTTGATGGTAAAAGTTTAGGTGAAGATTATTCATCTGGTTATGATTTACCTGATATGAATTGTTCATGTGGAACTAAGTTTAAAAAAGAAGGTCAAGATATGCCTTTTGCAACATTCTTAGGATTTAAAGCCGAAAAAGTACCTGATATCGATCTTAACTTTTCTGGTGATAATCAAGCTGATGCTCATAATCATGTTAAAACATTATTTGGAGAAAAAAATGCATATCGTGCAGGAACTATTTCAACAGTAGCGGATAAAACTGCTTATGGTTTTGTTAAAGGATATTGTGAAGATAAAGGTATAATTCTTAATCCTGTTGAAATTGAAAGACTTGCTAAAGGATGTACTGGTGTTAAAAGAACTACTGGGCAACATCCAGGTGGTATTATAGTTATTCCTCAAAATATGGATGTATATGATTTCACAGCTTTCCAGTATCCTGCAGATGATCCGAATACATCATGGTATACAACTCATTTTGACTTCCATGCAATACATGATAATGTTTTAAAATTAGATATACTAGGACATGATGATCCAACAATGCTTAGATATTTAGGAGATACAACTAAAATAAATATAACAGATATTACTTTTGATGACCCTAAAGTATTAGGATTATTTAATTCACCTGATTCATTGAATGTAAAAGCAGACGATATATTTTGTCCAACTGGTACATTAGGTATACCAGAATTTGGAACTAATTTTGTAATTAAAATGTTACAAGAAATCAAACCTAGTAGATTTTCAGATTTAGTAAAAATATCTGGTTTATCTCATGGTACAGATGTGTGGCAAGGTAATGTGCGAGATTTGATTATAAGTGAAACTGCTTCATTTGATAAAGTAGTAGGGTGTCGTGATGATATAATGGTGCTTTTAATTAATTATGGTATGGAACCATCTGCAGCATTTAAAATAAGTGAATTTGTCCGTAAGGGTAGAGCTACTAAAGAACCTGAATCATGGGTTGATTTAGCTGATCAAATGAGATCAGTTGATGTACCAGAATGGTTTATAGAATCTTGTAGAAGAATTAAATATATGTTCCCAAAAGCGCATGCTTGTGCATATGTAATGATGGCATACAGAGTTGCATGGTTTAAAGTATATTATCCTTTATATTATTATTCAGCATTTTTTAGTATAAGAAGAAGTGATTTTGATGTAATGGCAATGTTACAAGGTCAAGATGGTATAAGAAGAAAGATAGCTGAAGTAAAAGAAAAAGGGTATGGTGCGACTGCTAAAGAAGTAGCTGTTGCAGATACTTTAAATGTTGCTCTTGAAATGTTAGCTAGAGGATTTAAGTTTGAAAACATCAATGTAGAAAAATCTAAAGCTAAGACTTTTGTTATTGATGAAGAAAATAAATCTTTAATAATGCCATTCATGGCTATCGAAGGTTTAGGTGAATCAGTTGCTTATAAAATAGAAGAAGAAAGAGAAATAAAAAGATTTTATTGTATAGAAGATTTTGCTTCTCGTGGTAAAGTGAATCAAACAACGGTTGGAAAACTTAGGGATTTAGGAGTATTTGATGGTATGCCTGAATCTGCTCAAATGACTTTATTTTAAAACAAGATTAGATAATCTTGTTTTTAATTTAATTAATTGTTATAATTAATATAATAGGTGATAATATGAATAAAAAAGGTTTTAGTTTAATTGAATTACTTGCAGTGATTGTTGTAATTGGAATACTGCTTACTATAGCGACTGCAGCAATATTATATTTTGTAAATCAAGCGAAGAGGACTGCTTTTGAAAATGCTGTTTATAGAGTTTTTGACGCTACTGAAATATATAAGACAAATAACAGAATTACAGATTTATATGATATTAAAACTGTAGCTAAAAATAATACTGATTTAGATATTGAAAATAATCCTTTTACTAGTGGTAATGTTTTGGAAACTAATGATTTACTATATGTAGAAAATGTAACAGATGGAGTATTTTGTGCGACTGGTTCTAAAGCTAATTTAACAATAACTGATGAAAGTTGTGATCAAATACTATCGGTTAAATTATCGGTAAAAGATATTTTACAAAATGCTGTTGTACTTGAGGCATCATCTGGTACTGGTGGAGCTACTTATGAATTTTCAATGAGTGAAACTGATTCTAATTTTAATAATTGGACAGTTAAATCTATAGTTCCTGAATATAAATTCGTTGATTTAGATGAGAATAATAAAACCTATTATTTTAAAGTAAGAGTTACTGATGTTAATGGTAATACTACAGAAAGTAATAGTGTTAAAGTTACTCTTTCGTCTAATACTAATGCACCTAATATAGGTGAATTTATTACTAATGATTCTAATACTGTTAAATTAAGTAATTATACTTATTATCAAAAAATTACTAGAGAAGTTGAAGTTTGGGATAATGATGGATTAAAAGAAATTAAATATTGTATTACAACAGGTGATAAATGTGATCCAAATATAAATGTTGATGATGTATCTGGTAAAAGTAAAAATGTTAGTATTGCATTAGATGATTCTCATAAAAATAATCAAAAAATATGTATTCAGGCTACTAATGAGGCTGGTGGTACTAGTAGTGTTAAGTGTGATACTGGGTTTCAAGTAGATTCAACTGCTCCTGAAGTAGAAAATTTAATGGCTGATTATAATAGTAGTAGTAGTTATATGAGTTTGTCATCTTCTTATGATGATGCTGAAAGTGGTGTTAGATCTGTAACATATTATATTGATGGTGATAGTACAAGAAATGCGTTTACTGCAAATTGTGATGAATATTATAAAGAACTTAAAGTAATAGTTGTTAATAATGCGGGTATCGAAACTGAAGTTACTAAAAATATCAATATAACTACAAAAGTATGTTGTACATCGCCTACGTATGGCTCTAGTTGCACTAATGGTCAAACTGATACTTGTGCTGATGATGTGGATAGAACTTGTACATTGATATTTAAATCAAATGGTTATGATTGGTATTGTGCTTCTGGTAGTAATTGTTCTCAGTGGACTACACCTAATATATTAGCTAGAACTGATTCGTGTAGTAGTACAAATGATTATTGGAATTCTGGTAATTGGGATTCTTATTTGCCAGGTTGGAAATCAAATTTTTTCAATATAGAAAATGGTATTTTATATGAATATAGTACTGATACTAAAGCTACTTGGCATCAAGCTAAATGTAAATATACAGGTACTAGAACTATTTATGAGTGGAGGTAAATATGAAAAAAATTATTGTGTTGATAGTTGTTTTGTTAATTGGTTTTTCTTTTATTAATAATGTTTATGCTGAAGATTTTATTCCTTCTATAGAAAGTTCGGCTACTGAAAATCTAGTAGTAGGTGATACTTTTGTTGTCGAATATTATTTTGGAAATGGTTCAATGAATGTTAATTTTAAACTTGATTTTGATACTAGTGTTTATCAATTAAATGATGTATCAATCTCAAATTTTCATGAATATACTAGAAATGGTAATGAATTTTCTATTAAACAAAAATCTTTTGATAATTCATCTGCTTTTTTAAAGTTAGAATTTAAAATCATTGGTTATTCAACTGATAATTATATTTCTTTTATTGAACAAAGAGCTTCTTCTGATGGTAGTAATTATAGTGCTGGTTCTGACTATGATTTATATATAGATATTATGTCTTCTGAAACTTATTTAAAAAATTTAATTATAACTGGAGGTACTTTAACTACTGACTTTGATGCTGATAAGACTGAATATGAATTAATATTAGATGAGTATGCTGAAATTATAAATGTATTTGCTGTACCAGGTAATGGTGATATAAAAGTTACTGGTGATATAGGTGATTTAAGTATTGATACTGAAAAAATCGAAATTGTAACTACTGCTATGGATGGCACTAAAAAAGTTTATACAATTAATGTAACTAAAAGTATAGATGATATTGATTCTAGTTTGCTAACTAAATTGTCTTTGAGTTCTGGTTATATTAATTTTAATAAGAATACATTTAATTATAACGTAATAGTTGATTATAATATAGAAAATATAGAATTGTATTACTTGCAAGAAAGTCATTTATCTAGTGTAAAAATTAATAAATCTTCTACTTTAAATGTAGGTAATAATGAAATAGAAATAGTTGTTACTTCAGAAAGTGGAAATAAGTCAACTTATACTATAAATGTTAAAAGATTAGACGAGGGCGAAAGTGGTACATTAAGTTCTAATAATTACTTATCTAATCTTACTATTGAAGGATATGAAATACAATTTGATAAAAATTTATATGAATATAAAATATTAGTTCCTGAAGATATATTAAATATCACATATCAAACTGAACAAGATGGTGCAAATGTTAGTATTCAAGGTAATGAAAATCTAACAATTGATAGTGTTGTGTCAATAGTAGTCACAGCAGAAAATGGAAATAATGTTACATATAAAATATCTTTTATAAATGAACAAATTGTTGTTGAAACTCCCGAAGAAGAATCTAGTATTATGATTTTTATTATCATTGGTATAGTTATTGCGTTATTAATAACTGCAATAGTTATCTTTATAATAATTAAGAGAAGAAAAAGTTATATAATAAGTGATAGTAACAATATAATTACTAATCCTAGTGTGACGTTAAATAATCAAGATGATAATATTGAAACTTTATAATATTTGACAAACTATATATATTTATATATAATAAGTTTAGAAAAACAAAGAACGAGACAGGTTTATATTTAATTTTTTTTAAGAGAGTTAGTGTTTGGTGCGAACTAATAATAATAAATATAAATATCACTTGTGAGTTGATTATTTGAAGTAATAGTAAAATAATTCGTGTTACTTGCGTTAAAAGTTTTGAGAAAGAAATAAGGTGGTACCACGAATTTAATTCGTCCTTTGGTAGCATCTTTTTATTTTGGAGGAGAATATGAAAAAATTTGAAGAATTAGACAAAAGAAGAACTTGTGAAGTTGAACAAAGTATTATTGATTCATGGGGAAGTACTAATGAAATATTAAATAAAACTATTGATAATAGAAATGGTTCTAGTAATTATGTGTTTTATGATGGGCCTGCAACTGCGAATGGTCATCCTGGACTTCATCATATGTTAGCAAAATTTTTAAAAGATACTTTTTGTAAATATCAAACTATGAATGGTAACAGAGTTCTTAGAAAAATAGGTTGGGATACTCATGGTTTACCTGTAGAATTACAAGTAGAAAAAGAACTTGGCTTTAATGGTAAAAAAGATATAGAAAAATTTGGTATTAAAGCATTTAATGAAAAATGTAGAGAAAACGTTTGGAAAAATGAGGAAACATTTACTAGATTAACTAGTAAAATGGGTCAATTTATCGATATTGAGAATCCTTATGTAACTTATGATAATAATTATATTGAAACAGAATGGTGGATACTTAAGAAATTCTATGATGAAGGTTTATTTTATCAAGGTACTAAAATATTACCGTACTGTCCTAGATGTGGAACAGGTCTTGCTTCACATGAAGTAGCACAAGGTTATAAAGAAGATACTGTTGATACTGTTATTGTTCCGATGAAGAAACAAGATGAAGATGTTTATTTTCTAGTTTGGACAACAACTCCTTGGACACTTATAAGTAATGTTGCTATATGTGTTAATCCTGATGAAGAATATGTAAAAGTAGAATCTAAAGGATATAAATTAATAGTTGCTAAAAAGTTAGTTAAAACTATATTAGGTGAAGAATATACAGTATTAGAAACATATAAAGGTATAGATTTAGAAAATACTAAATATGAACAGTTAATACCTGAATTAGAAATAAAAGGAAATGCATTCATTGTTACATGCGATAATTATGTTACTATGGATTCAGGAACAGGTATAGTTCATATAGCACCTGCGTTTGGTGAAGATGATGCCAAAGTAGGTAGAAAATATAAACTTCCATATGTTAATCCAGTTGGAGAAGATGGTAAATACACTGATGGTCCTTGGAAAGGAATGCTAGTATTTGATGCTGATTTAGAAGTTATTAAATATTTAAAACAAAATGATAAATTATTTAATAAACAAAAAATAGTTCATAATTATCCTCATTGTTGGAGATGTGATACTAAACTTTTATATTATTCTAAACCTAGTTATTATCTAGAAGTTACTAAGATTAAAGATAAAATAATTGAAGCTAACAAAAAAGTTAATTGGGTTCCTTCTTATGTAGGAGAAAAAAGATTTGGTAATTGGCTTGAAAATTTAAATGATTGGGCTATATCAAGAAATAGATATTGGGGAACACCACTTCCATATTGGACATGTGAATGTGGTCATGATATTATGATTGGTTCTAGAGAAGAATTGATTGATAAAGCAGTTGAAGATGTATCATCTGATATAGATTTACATAGACCATATGTTGATGATATACATATTAAATGTGATAAATGTGGTAAAGCTATGACTAGAACAACTGATGTTATTGATTGTTGGTTTGATTCTGGTTCTATGCCATTTGCTCAATATCATTATCCGTTTGAAAATGAAAAATTATTTGAAGAACAGTTTCCTGCTGATTTTATCTGTGAGGGTATAGATCAAACAAGAGGTTGGTTCTATACACTTTTAGTAATATCTACTTTTGTTAAGGGTGTAGCGCCATTTAAAAATGTTTTAGTAAATGATTTAGTACAAGATTCAACTGGTAAAAAAATGAGTAAAAGTAAAGGTAACATAGTTGAACCATTTACAACAATGGAAGAATTTGGAGCTGATACAGTAAGATTTTATTTACCTTATGTATCACCGATATGGACTCCGCTTAGATTTGATATGAATGGATTAAAAGAGGTTCATTCTAAATTCTTTAATCCGCTTAAAAATACTTATAATTTCTTTAGTTTATATGCTAATACTGATAATATTAATATAGATGAATGTAATATTCCATTATCAGACAGAGAAGAAATAGATAAATGGATTGTTTCTAAATATCATTCTGTACTTAAATATATAACTGAAAGTTTTGATGAATACGATTTAAATAAAGTGGTAAGAGCTTTAGCTGAATTTGTATCTGAAGATTTATCTAATTGGTATATTAGAAGAAATAGAAATAGATTTTGGTCTAGTGAGTTAGATAATTCTAAGAAAAGTGTATATATAACTACTTATGAAATACTTTTAAATATATCTAAAATTTTAGCTCCTATAGCGCCATTTATTTCTGAAGAAATATATCGTAAATTAACTGGTAATGAATCTGTTCATTTAGATAATTATCCTAAGTATGATGAGTCTTTAATAGATAATGCTTTAGAAGAAAAAATGAATCTAGTTAGAAATTTAATATCTATAGGTAGAAAAGTTCGTGAAGAAAATAAAATAAAAGTAAGACAACCTATTTGTGAAATACTTCTTGATAGTAAAAATGAAGAAATATTAGTTAATTTAGTTGATTTAATAAGAGAAGAATTAAATGTAAAAGATGTTAAATTTGTAAAAGATTTAACTACATATATGAATCTTGAAGTTAAACCTAATTTTAAAGAAGTAGGTAAGTTACTAGGTAGTAAAATAAATGAATTTAAAAATGTTTTAGAAACTTTGGATTTAGATAGTATTAATAAATTAAATAAAAATGAAGATGTTACAATAAAATTATCTGGTGAAGATATGGTTGTAACTAGTCAAATGGTTGAAATAAGAGTATCTGGAAAAGAAGGATTTAATGTAGGTACTGAGAGTAGTGATTTTATAATTTTAAATACTACTTTAACTCCTGAACTTATTAATGAAGGTATTGCTAGAGAATTTGTATCTAAAGTACAAAATTTAAGAAAAGAATTAGATTTTAATATATCTGATAGAATTACTATAGATTATAACTCAAGTGATGAAGTAAATTTTGCTATTAAGTCTTTTGATGAATATATTAAAAATGAAACATTAGCAACTGTTATTAATGTTGTTGAGGGTGATTATAATACAAAATTAAATGATTATGATATGATATTAAATATTAAGAAAGAAAACTAATCTTTCTTTTTATTTACTTAAATATAATTTTTATGTTAATATTATATTACGAGGTTATAAATGAAAAGTGAATTATTTAAAGAAGAATTAAATTATATAAAAAATGATAGAATAAAAAACGGAGTAAAAATTTTAATAGATAATCTTCCAGATTATTTTTTTGAAGTTCCTGCTTCATCAACTGGGAAGTACCATCCTGAATATGCATCAGGTGAAAGAGGTCTTTTAAGACACACTAAAGCGGTAGTAAGACTAGGTTATGAAATACTTTCAACTGAAACTTTTGGTGATAATTATACATCGGATCAAAAGGATTTAATGATTGTGTCTATGTTACTTCATGATAGTATCAAACATGGAATAAATCATGATAAATATGTTAAATTTGAACATCCATTACTGGCTTGTGAATATATAGATAATAATTCTAGTAAAACAGAATTAACAGAGACTGAATTATTTTATATTAAAGAAGGTATTAAAACACATATGGGTCAATGGAATGTGGATTATAAAGGAAATGAAGTCCTTCCTAAACCACAAAATGGAATGCAAAGAATTATACATTTAGCAGATCTTTTAGCTAGTAAAAAATTTATTAAAATTGAATTTGATAAAGATGATAATATTATATAATATTAATTTAAAAATAAGTAGCATTATTGTTACTTTTGTGGTATAATGTTATCTATAAATTGAATTAAAAATGATTTGAATATAATTGTTTTGGAATATATTTTGTGATAATATTAATTAGAAAAGGTGGTAAATATGAAAAAAATAATTGCTTTATTAATAGTGATAGGAATAGGTTATGGAATATACTATTTTGTTAGTGATTACTATGAATTTAGAGATGCTTGGAAAATAGAAATAACTAATGATTCTGTAAATATTAGAGAATTATCTAGTGCTACTTCTAATTTATTAGAAACTGCATATTCTGGTGAAGTTTATGTTGTTAAAGAAATATATGAAGAAGATTTAAAGTTTATATGGTATAAAGTTGAACTTAATGATAATGAATATGGTTGGATAGCCTCTGCTAGGGAAGTGCCATATGTAGAAGAAATTAATAATCCTAATAAAGTTTCTCAAGAAGATTACGTTATAGATTATGCTAGACCAGTTATTAAATATGAAGAAGATACTTACAATGTATATGATGTTAATAATATTAAATATGATCATTTAATTATAGAGGAAGATTCAGAATATACAGTAAAACATTTTGTGTATTTAGAAGAGAATCCTACTGATAGACCTGGTCCACAGTATTGGATAGAATATATAGTTACTGATGAGAATAATAATACATCAAGTAAAATACAAAGAATAGCTTTTGAAATAAATCCTTCAGTCGATGAAGTGAAATTATTTGAAGAGTTAGATTAATTTTTATCAGGGGGAAATATGAATAAAATTAATTTTGATAATATAAGTATTTATAATTATGAAGAATATAAAGAATCTGTTAAAGGTATTAGAAATTTGTCGTTAAATGAAGAAGTAGAATTATTTAAAAAAATGAAAAATAACGATATAGATGCTAAAAATCAACTTTTTTACCATTATTTAAAATTGGTTATTATAAATGTTGACGCTATTAAAATGTTATATTCTGTAGTGGATGTAAATGATTTAGTACAAGCTGGTAATATAGGTTTGTTATGTGCGTTAGAAAAGTTTGATATAGAATACGATGTGTCATTTTCTACTTATGCAAGAAATTGGATTTTAAAAGAAGTGTATCTAGTATTAAATTTTAGTAGAAATACTTGTTTTATTCCATCGGTTAAAGTTGAATCAAAAATAAATAGAATAAAAGAAGTTTTAAGAAAAGCAGAAGTTAATTACATAAGTTTGTCAGTTAGTGAAATAGCCAAAGAAACAAATTTAAGTGAAACATTAGTCATAAAATATATGAAATATTTATATGGATTTGTTTCTATAGATGATGAAGAAATTAGTGAGTTTGAAGATTTACTTTTTGATATGACGAGCTCATTAGATGATGAAGGTTATATACAAAGAATATATAATGTTTCTAAAAAGTTAACTAGATGTCAGAAATTTGTTTTTGATGAATGTTGTGTTAAACAACGTACTTGTGCTGAAGTAGCACTTGAATGTGGACGTACTAAACAAAATGTTCAACAAATAAAAGAAAGAGTAAGAAAAATAATTAAAGATAAATTGGTATAGCCAATTTTTTTCTTGCATAATAATTTAAATTAATTTAAAATAGATAATATGTATGCAGAAGTTATAATAGAATACCCTGTGAAGTCTTTAGATAAGTCATTTACATATAAAATACCTATTAATTTAATAAGTATTTTATCAGTTGGGATGAAAGTTTTAATTCCTTTCAATAATAAAGTAGTAAATGGATTTGTTCTTAATATTGTTGAATTATATGATGAACAGTATGAATTAAAAGAAATTATTGATGTTGTAGATAAAGAACTTATTTTATCTCATGAATTATTAAAATTAGGTGAATATATGTCTAAAACGACATTGTGTACTAAAATTTCTGCTTATCAAACAATGTTGCCAACTAGTTATAAAGTTAAAAGTAAAAAACAAAATTATAACAAATATGTTACATTTATATCTTTAAATAAAAATCACGATTTAATTGAAAATTATATTACACATAATCCTAGGCGAAAAAAACAGATTGAGATATTAAACCTTTTAAAAGAAAAAAAGGAAATTAATAAAACTGAAATAAATAGTGTTATATATAATAGTTTATTAGAAAATAATTTAATTGAAGAAAGAAAAGAACAAAAATATCGTTTTATTAATAATGATTATTCTGAAATATATCATAAACTTACTAATTTGCAACATAATGTATATAAAAATATTGATTTAAATAAACATGAAACTCATTTAATTTATGGTATTACTGGTTCAGGTAAAACAGAAATATATTTGTCTTTGATTGAAGATGTTATAAAAAGTGGGAAAACTGCGATAATGTTAGTTTCAGAAATTAGTTTAACTATGCAGATTGTTAAACGTTTTTATGCGAGATTCAAAGACGAAGTTGCTGTACTACATAGTGCTTTATCAGATGGTGAAAAACATGATGAGTATTTAAGAATAATTAATAATAAAGTTAAAATAGTTGTAGGAACGAGATCAGCTTTATTTGCTCCCCTTAATAATTTAGGAATAGTAATTATAGATGAAGAACATTCAGATACATATAAACAAGATAATAATCCTAAATATAATGCAAAGGATATGGCTTTATTTAGATGTAAATATAATAATTGTCCTTTAGTACTTGGAAGTGCAACGCCTCTTTTAGATACTATGGCTAGAGCTAGCAAAGGGTTGTATAAACTTCATGTACTTGATAAAAGAGTAGGTAAAGCTGTTCTTCCAGAAATTAAATTAATTGATATGGCAGAGGAAATAAAAAAACATAACTATATTTTTAGTGCTGAACTAGAAGAAAAAATAATCGATAGAATAAATAAAAATGAGCAAATAATATTACTTTTAAATAGAAGAGGTTTTTCTACTTTTGTTAATTGTTCATCTTGTGGTTTTACATATAAATGTCCTAATTGTGATATATCTTTAACATATCATAAAACTAATAATAACTTACTATGTCATTATTGTGGATATTTAACTAAGAAGAATGATGAATGTCCTAATTGTAAGGAAGATGCATTAAATTATTTAGGTTTAGGTACACAAAAATTGGAAGAGTATATTACTAGTAAAATTCCTTCATCAAAAGTTGTTAGAATGGATCAAGACACCACTACAAGAAAGGGTTCTCATGATAAAATTATAGAGTCTTTTAAAAATAAAGAATTTAATATACTTTTAGGTACTCAAATGATATCTAAAGGATTAGATTTTAAAGATGTGACTTTAGTTGGTGTTATTAATGCTGATACTACCCTTAATATACCTGATTTTAAAGCTAATGAAAATACTTTCGCGTTATTGTCCCAAGTCTCTGGAAGAAGTGGTAGAGCTGATAAAAAAGGAGAGGTAATTCTTCAGACATATAATCCTGATAATTATATTCATGAATGCGTTAAAAATAATGACTATATATCATTTTATAAATATGAAATGGTTTTAAGAAATAAACTTAAATATCCGCCATATTATTATTTAGTTGGAGTTAAAATAATATCTCAGGATTATAATGTGGCGTTAAGTGAATCTAAATTAATAGTTAAATATTTGAAAAATAATTTAGATAAAAATACTATTGTTTTAGGACCTACTACTGCTTCAATATTAAAGTATAAAAATAATTATAGATTTCAAGTTATTATAAAGTATAAAAAAGATGATAATTTACTTAAACTTTTAAAAGAAGTCGACAATAAGTATGCAGTAAATAATAATATTAGCCTTGAGATTGATGTCAATCCGAATAGAATTTAATAAAGAATTTCTAAATGTTCTTTATTTTTTTTTAGAAATGAATTATAATGGTGTTAAGAATAGGTGATATTTAATGTTACAAAAATTTAAAACTTTGAATAAGAAATCTAAATTTTTTTTAATTCTAATTTTGGTTCTTTTAATTTCATTTACTTTAATGCTTTCATACTCTTTTTTAGCACCCTTTATATCAGAAGGAACCAGTATTGATCTAGATTTAAGTGGTATGGGGCAATCTTCAATACAATTTTATAATGATGATAGAATAAATTTAGTAGCTAATACTGATACATTTGGTGTTGGAGCTGATAATTTAGTTGGAACAGCTAATGTAATTGTTTCAGCAAGAGGTAATAATTCTGGTGTTCCTTATTCGCCTAAATATGATATTGTTATAAATATATATTCTAATGGCATTGAATATTCTAGTAGTTATACTCCTGAATTAATTTTAACTATTATAGATCCTAATGGTAATAACATTACATCTTTAAATGGATTGAAATATGTTACAGAAAATGGTGTGTCTGGCTTTGATATAACTGCTTTAGGTGGACTTATTAATGTAGCGAATGATTATACAATAACTTCTGATGGATTTGATGATATTGTTTCACATGAATGGACTTTTAAAGTCACTTTAGTGGCTCATGAATTTAGTCAAAATCATAATCAAGATAAAATATTTAATTTAGCTATCGAATCTGTGATAAGCTAATAAAATTTGAAGTTAACCGGCTATTTGTTATGTTGTATAACTTACTTGCCTTTTAATTTTTTTTTTGGTAAAATTTAAATGAGGTTAGAAATGATAATAAATATAAAAGATTTGGATATTAATGTATACATAAAATATAAAAGTATTAAAAATATTTATTTTCGTTTTGACGAACAAAATAACTTAATTGTTTCAGCTCCGCTTAGAATGAAAGAAAATGAAGTAAATGGTCTTGTTAAAAAACATGAAGATGAAATTTATGAAATGTATACGAAACAAAAATTAAAAAATGAATATAATGAAAAATTTTATTATTTAGGTAAATTGTATAAGGTTAAAATAGTGGAAAAACTTACTAAAGTTGGTTTTAAAGATGATACTGTTTTTACCCCAAGTATTGTTGAGTTAGATAAATTTTGGATTAGTGAATGTCATAAAGTGTTTAATGGTGAAGCAAATGTTTGTAAAAAATGTTTTAATACATTACCAGAATTTACTATAAAGGTACGTAAAATGAAAACTAGATGGGGTGTTTGTCATACTAGAAAAAAAGAAATTACACTTAATAGTGAACTTTTAAAAAAAGATTTACAAACAATTGATTATGTTATTATTCATGAATTATGTCATTTTTATGAGGGTAATCATTCTAAAGACTTTTGGAAACTTGTAGAAGCAGCATGTCCTAATTATAAAGATATAAAGAAGAGGTTGAAATTATGGTAATTACAAGTAAAGAAAATAGTAAAGTTAAATTATGGACTAGTTTAAAACTTAAGAAAAATCGTGATAAATTAGGATTATTTGTCATTGAAGGAGATCATTTAGTTAGTGTAGCTTTAGAAAAAGGATTAATTATTGATTTAATAGTTTTAGAAGATAAATATAACTTTGATAATACATATGTTGTAACAAAAGATATAATGGATAAGATATCAAATCAGGATAATGGAAGTAATATTATTGGGATATGTAAAATATTAGATGAATCTTTAAAAGAAGGTAATACATTAATATTGGATAATGTTCAAGATCCAGGTAATTTAGGAACTATTATAAGAAGTGCAGTTGCTTTTGATTTTAAAAATATTATATTAGGTGATGGTACAGTAGATATATATAACGATAAGGTTATACGTAGTAGTGAAGGTATGATATTTAATATTAATTTTAAAAAAAGTAATATATTTGATATTGTAGATTCATTAAAAAAAGATGGATATAAAATTGTTGGTACTGATGTTAATGGTGGGATTAAAATCAAAGATATTAATAAAGAAAAAATAGCTATAATTATTGGTAATGAAGGCAAAGGTATGAATAAAAATATTGATTGTGATTATTTAGTTAATATACCTATGGACAATAAATGTGAAAGTTTAAATGCAGGAGTTTGTGCATCAATACTCATGTATGAGGTGTATAATGGATAAAATATATTTAGGTAAAATAACTGGTTTTCATGGTATCAAAGGTGAACTTAAAATTAAAAGTGATTTTGAAAAGCCGAATTTAGTATTTCAAAATGGGTTTAAATTATATATTAATGATTTGGAATATAATATTACTAGTTATAGAAAACATAAAGAGTTTAATTTAGTGTCTATTAATGATTTGAAAGATTTAAATTTAGTTAATCATTTAATCGGTTTTGAAGTTTATATAAATAGAGATGATTTAAATTTGAGTAAAGATGAATATCTTGTAAATGATTTAATTGGTTTTACTGTTTATGATAATGAAGATATTATTGGAATAGTAAAAGAAATTAGAAATAATAAAGTTTCTAATTATTTATATTGTGATGGCGATAAAAGTTTTTATATTCCAATTATTAATGAATATATAAAACAAGTTGATACTGAGAATAAAAAAATTTATACGTATAATGGAAAAGAACTAATAATATAAAAAATTAATGTATCAATACTTTGTTGATACTTTTTTATTTGATGTGATATAATATATTTAAAGGAAGAATTTTATGAAAATTGATATATTAACATTGTTTCCAAAGATGTTTGATGGATTTTTAAATGAATCTATAATTAAAAGAGCTATAAATAATAATAAAGTGGAAGTCAATATAATTGATTTCAGAGAAAATAGTCCTCTTAATAATAAGCAAGTGGATGATACTATTTATGGTGGAGGTCCTGGTATGCTTTTAAGACCAGAACCAATATTTGAAACTATAGATAAAATTAGAACAGAAGATTCTTATATTATTATTTTATCTCCAGAAGGTATAAAATATAATCAAAAAGTAGCTAATGATTTAATTAATAAAAAACATATTATTTTAATATGTGGTCATTATGAAGGTTATGATGAAAGAATAAAAACTTTAGCTGATGAAATTATTTCTATTGGTGATTACATTTTAACAGGTGGTGAAATACCTGCGATGGCTATTAGTGATTCAATTATAAGATTATTGCCTGATGTTATTAATAAAGATAGTTTAGAGTCTGAATCATTTGATACTGAATATTATGATTATCCATCATATACAAAACCAGCTATATATAGAGATATGAAAGTACCTGATGTATTAATTAGTGGTAATCACGCATTAATTGCTGAATGGAGAAAAAATAATCGTAAAAAAATGAACTAGTGGGGTATTATTATGAAATATATTATTAAGAAAAGAAAATATGAAAATGTTAGTTTTGAAATAAATAATTGTGATGGGTTTATTTTAAAACCTAAACTTAAAACTTTTGAAGTAAAAAAAATAACTTTATTTAATTATGAATTTATATGTGACTCAATTAACAAAAGTTTTTTGAATAGATATAAAAAGTTATTAAAATTAACTCTTAGTATAGTTAATGATGACGATAGTGATGATACTGATGTTGCTTTATTATTAGGAGAAACTGAAAAGTTGGAATCAATTATTTTAAATAAATATAAAAAACATATTCGTATTGAGAAGATTAAAAAAATGCTTAAAGAAGTTTTATTATTAGAGCAACAATTGAAAAAGAAGCAAGAATTGATTAATGTTTATCAATCTACTTCTTTTAAAAGTAGATAAGTCTAAATGTTTATGATATAATTTTTATAGTAAGAAAGAGGTTGACATGGGTAAGAGTAAAGTATTTGTTTTAAGTTTAATAAGTCTATGCATTGTTTTGGTTTCGGGAATCATCATTGGTATGAATTTTTTTAGAACATATGATGTTAATTTTGATGCACAAGGTGGAGCGGGTGTTCCAGTAATGCAAGTTAAGAATGGTGAATTAGTTGTAAAACCTGAAGATCCAGTGATGGAAGGATATTTGTTTTTAGGATGGTATTTAGAAGATGAATTATATGATTTTTCATCTCCGATTAAAAATGATATTACTTTAGTTGGAAAATGGCAAAGTGTTATTGTTTATGAATAACTATTTTGACATATAGTATCATTTGTGCTATAATGTTTTAGTTGTGGTGCATTATTCTAGTCGAAACTAGTATTTGAAGATGGGGCTAAAAATTCATCATTTAGATAGTGAAGGATACTTGTATATTTGCTTTTTTCGCCCAGATTAGGGTGGATATATAAGTAATTAAGTTTAAGGTAAAATTATAATGGCATATAATCGTCGCCTTTTACATTCCAATTATTTTAAAAACTGTCTGTCGTGCGTGAGAATAGCGGATAATAATTTGAAATTATTCTTGCAAAAGCGAATAATAGTGCGTAAAAGTTTTGTTTGGGAAATCCTCTAGAATGTTACACTAGTAAATATTATGAAGATTGAAGTACGGACTAAGTGGCCATCAAGTAAGTGATTTGGTGACAAACACTCAGTTTTTTGAAAGAGAAATCGCCTGAAGGTAACTAAGGGATAAAAACTGTGGAAAGCAAACTTGACCTAAGCCGTAAAATTTATTTATGATATTACCACGCTAATATAATGACATAAAGTAATTTATGTCATATTTTATGGAAGGAATTATGAAAAAGAAAAAAAGTGAAGCTAAATGGATAGCTGCAATATTTCTTATAACATTTATATTATCAGCAATATTTGGCGTTGTTTCTAATACAATAGCAAATTCATTTAATTTGATTTATGCAATTGTAACTTTGTTAACTATTATTATTATAGGTGTTTTTTTCGATGTAATCGGAGTAGCTGTTGTTTCTGATGTTGAACATTCACATCATGCTAGAGCTTCAAAAAAACACAAAGGTGCAAAAGAAAGTTTGTTTATGATAAAAAATGCTGCTAAGGTAAGTAATATATCAAATGATGTTATTGGTGATATTTGTGGTGTAATAAGTGGAACGCTTGGAGCAGTTATAGCGATTGATTTAGCAATTGTTACTGGTGTTAATATTATAATTATTAGTTTAGTAGTTAGTTCTATTGTAGCATCTTTAACTGTAGGTGGAAAAGCCATTGGTAAAGCTTATGCAATTAAAAATTCTAAAATTATAGTAGAAAAAGTTGGTAAGATTATTAGTGTTTTTTATAAGATGGATTCTAAGAAGAAAAAGTAGCATATTTGTTTGCTATTTTTTTTGATTTATGTTATAATCATTAAGACCCAAGAAAAAATAATCCGCTGAAATCCTTTAAGATTATTGGTTAATACATGAAAGAAAGGATGGTTAATTTATGAATTTAGTTGATAAAATTAACAAAAAACACATACGTAATGATATCCCAGAATTTAGAGTTGGGGATACTGTAAAAGTTGATGTTTGGGTAAAAGAAGGAAAAAAAGAAAGAATCCAAGCGTACGAAGGATTAGTTGTTTCTAAAAAAGGTGGAAGTGTATCTGAAACTTTTTCTGTAAGAAAAACTAGTGGTGGAGTTGGAGTAATCAGAGTATTTCCAGTAAATGCACCTACAATTGACAAAATTACTGTAGTTAAAAAAGGTAAAGTTAGAAGAGCTAAACTTAACTTTATTAAAAACATGCGTAAAGAATATAAAGTTAAGGAAAGAAATTAAGTTTCTTTCCTTAATTTTTGGGAGAATATATGAAAGATAGAATAAAAGGGTTAATTCCATATGTAGTTATATTAGTAATTGTAATTCTTATTAGAAGTTTTGTAATGACTCCAGTAAGAGTAAATGGCTCTAGTATGAATGATTCATTAGACGAAGGTGATATTCTAATTCTTAATAAACTTGATAAATCTTATGATCGATTTGATATTGTTGTAGTAGATAATAGTTTAATTGGTGAAGAAATTATTAAAAGAATTATAGGTGTTCCTGGTGATAAAATCGAAATTAAAAATGGAATAGTTTATATTAATGGTGAAAAATTAGAGGATATTACTGAACATGAGGTTGATCACGATGTAATGCCAATTACACTTAATGATAATGAATATTATGTTTTAGGCGATAATAGATCTAATTCACACGATAGTTCAGAACTTGGTAAAATAAGTGGAGATATAATCGTGGGAACTGTGTCACTTAGAATATATCCATTTAATAATATTGGTTTATTAAGTAAATAATGTTTTTATTGAAACTAACTTTTTGTTAGTTTTTTTGTTGTATAAAATTTTATTAAAAATATGATATAATTGTTTTATGAATATATTTTTAATATTTAAAAGAAGTATAAATAATAAGAAAGGAAAATAAATGATAGTAATAGCGACAAAAGATGAATTGTCTTTAGCAGAAAAATATAATAAAAATAATGAGGAAATAATTATAACAGGTGTAGGTGGATTAAATGTTATTTCTAAACTTAAAGATATAGATAAATCCACTGAAATATTAAATATAGGATATGTTGGTAGTAATAATATAAATAAAGGTGAAGTGGTAACTATTAAGGAAACTTATTTATATCACCCTAATGTTGAGTATGATGAACCTAAATATAAGTTAAAAGATGGAGAATATACTTGTTTAACTTCAAATGATTTTGTACTTGATACTGATATATCAGAACCTGTTGTATTTGATATGGAACTTGCTTATATATTAGCTTTAGGTTTTGAAAATGTTAAAAGTATAAAGGTGGTAAGTGACAATTTATCATATGAAGAATATGAAAATTCAATTATATAATTAGTTGAAGGGAGTAAAAAATTAAATGAAATCAAATAATGAGAAAACACGTTGTCATTGGTGCTCAACTCAAAATGAAAAATATATAAAATATCACGATGAAGAGTGGGGTAATTTCAAAGTAGATGATCATCATTTATTTGAAATGTTAATACTTGAATCTTTTCATGCTGGTTTATCTTGGGAATGTGTTTTAAATAAAAGAGAATATTTTAGAGATGCATATGATAATTTTGATCTTGACAAAGTAATAAAATATGATGAAACAAAACAAGAAGAATTAAGAAATAATGTCAATATTATAAGAAACAAATTAAAAAT
>CAYJPM010000014.1:0-6276 GCA_964372145.1 uncultured Muribaculaceae bacterium
TTATATCTATGTTAAATTGGATTACTATGATTATGATATTATCTATAATATCAAGTGTTATCTTGTTGTATTTTTATTTAAGAAAGAATAATTATAATTATATTATATCCCTTTTAGGAGCATTTATATTTTTGTGTTCTGCTCCATTAATTTTTCATTCTCATAGACATATTATGTTTGTTAATTACATGCCTTTTTTAATACTTGGTTTATATGGTGTAGATAACTACATAAATAAAAAGAGTAGTTTGTTATTAATTATTTCTATAATTATGATGATACTTACAAGTTATTTTTTTAGTGTATCTGGTTTAATTGCTTTATTTATTTATGGAGTATATAAATATTTAAAAACTGAAAATAAATTTAAAATTAAAGATTTAATATTATATAAAATTAAATTAACAATTCCTTTTATAATTGGAGTACTTGTTACGTGTATTTTACTTTTACCAACTCTTTATTCTTTAATGATAGGTAGATTAGAATCTAATGTTTCTATTAGTTTAGTTGATTTATTTATACCAAGTAATTATTTATTATATGATAATTATAATATGGGACTTACTTTAATAAGTTTAATAGGGTTAGTATTTATATTAATAAAAGGTAAATTTTATAATAAAATACTTTCAGTAATATTATTGTTAGTTAGTTTTATTCCAATATTTAATTATGTTTTAAATGGTTTTATGTATATTGATGGTAAATCATTAATACCTTTTATACCTTTAGTAATTATTCTTTTAGCAGAAGCTGGTAAATATATATTTAAGAAAAAATTATTATTTATGCATTATTTATTAGTAATTTACATCGTTTGTTCATCTTTTGGTGTATGTTTAATAACAAATTTAAAAGATGATTTAATACCTAAAGATGCATATTTAAGTGAAACAAGTAATTATGATAAATTATTATTAAATTTAGATGATGAAGATTTCTATAGAATTAATAATTTAACTATGGATATGTCTTCAGTTAATTATATAAGTAATATAAATGAATATAAAACTAGTATTTATTCTTCAACGTTTAATACTGATTATAAAGAATTTTATTACAATACTTTAGAAAATAATATGGTTTATAGAAATAAATTTATAACTAATAATTCAACAAATGTATTATCACAAATGTTTTTTAGTGAAAAATATATTATTAGTGATAAAGTTCTTAATTTGAATTATGAATTAGTATCATCAGACAGATTTAATTATTTATATAAAAATGAAGATGTACTTCCTTTAGGATATGCAACAAGTAATTATATTTATTTAGATGATTTCAATTCTTTAAATAGTACTGAAAAAATGATAAATATATTAGGAAGTGTTGTATTAGATAATGAAAATACGAGTAATGAATTAATTAATATAGATGATATTGAGTTAGATTATGAAATAATCGAATCTAATAATTTGGATATTAAACAAACTGAAAATGAATATTTGATTACATCAGAAAATGATGGATATCTAAAATTAGAAATAGATGATATAAAATCTATTGATTTATTATTTATTGAGTTTGATGTTAATCCTCAAAAAGATGATATTTATATTGAAATAAATGATACTTTAAATAAATTGACTGATATTGATTGGAAATATTACAATGAAAATGAAACATTTAATTATGTTTTAGAAGGTACTGATGTATTAGAAATTTATTTTAAAGAGGGTATATATGATATAAGTAATATTAATATATATAAATATAGTTACAGTAAAATAAGTAATATAAATGAAACAGTTGATCCATTTATTGTTGATAAAGATAAAACTGAAGGAGATTTAATATCAGGAACGATTGATGTTACTAGTGATTCATATTTTACAATGTCTATACCTTATGATGATGGGTTTATTATCAAAGTTGATAATAAAGAAGTAAAATATGAGAAAGTTAATGAAAGTTTTATTGGTTTTAATATTGATGAAGGTTACCATGAGATAGAAATAGAATATAAAGCACCATTCAAGGATATTTCTATGTATATATCTATTAGTGGTGTAATAATAATGATTATATATTTATTTATTGAAAGGAAGTTTAAAAAATGAAAAAATTATTATCTGTAGTAGTGAGTTGTTATAACGAAGAGGAAGCTATTCCATTCTTTTATGAAGAAATAGTTAAGACAGCAGATTTATTGAAAAAAGATTTAGAATTTGAATTTTTGTTTGTTAATGATGGATCTAAAGATAAAACATTAGAAGTATTAAAAAGTTATGCAAAAAAAGATAAAAGAGTAAGATTTGTATCTTTTTCTAGAAATTTTGGAAAAGAAGCTGCAATGTATGCTGGTTTATGCGAATCTAAAGGTGATTATGTAACACTTATGGACGCAGATTTACAAGATCCACCTGCATTACTTCCTGAAATGTATGATTTAATTATTAATGATAAATATGATCAAGTAGGAACTAGAAGGGTATCTCGTAAAGGTGAACCTCCGATAAGAAGTTTTTTTGCTAGAATGTTTTATAAATTAATTAATAGAATGAGTAAAATCGAAATGGTAGATGGAGCTAGAGATTATAGATTAATGACAAGACAAGTAGTTGACTCTATTATAAGTTTAAAAGAATATAATAGATACTCTAAAGGTATATTCTCATTTGTAGGGTATGATACTAAATGGATTGAATATGAAAATATAGAAAGAGTAGCAGGAGAAACTAAATGGTCTTTCTGGAAGTTATTTAAATATGCTTTAGAAGGAATTATATCTTTTACTACAGTTCCATTAGCGCTTGCTTCCATATTCGGTATTATAAGTTGTTTATTATCATTTGTAGCTATAATAGTAATTATATCTAGAACACTTATATTTGGAGATCCAGTAAGTGGATGGCCATCAACTATATGTATTATTTTATTTATAGGCGGATTACAATTATTTAGTATAGGTATACTTGGTCAATATTTAGCTAAAAATTATTTAGAAAATAAGAATAGACCTATATATATAGTAAAGGAAACTGAAAATGATATCTAATATTAACAAATTATTAACAAAATATAAAAGCATTATTATGTATTTAATATTTGGTGTACTTACCACTGTTGTAAATATAGTTTTATATTATATATTTCAAGACATATTAAGTATACAATATTTAATATCTACTATAATTGCTTGGATAGGCGCTGTAGTATTTGCGTTTATTACAAATAAATATTTAGTTTTTAATTCTAAAGAAAATAATAACTTTATAAAGGAATTATCATATTTTGTTTTATTTAGATTACTTACTTTAGTATTTGATTTAATAATTATGTACTTATTGGTTGATATAATGAATATTGATGATTTACTCTCTAAAATAGTAGCTAATGTAGTAGTAGTAGTACTTAATTACATCTTTAGTAAATTATTTATATTTAAAAAATAACTTGAAATATTGTACTTTTATGGTACAATATTTTTTAATTAACGGGGGAAATATGGAAAAAGATATAAAAAAATTAATAAATAATAGTAAAAAAATTGTATTAGTAGGTAGTACATTGTTAGTTATGAGTGGGTGCAGTATTGTTAATGATGCTACACACACATATGCTAGAATTATGTTAGAAAATTCTGAAGAATTTGTAACTAAAGCAGAAGTTAATCAAGCAGATGGCCAAAATAAAGAAATATTATCATATGCTTATTATAATAATTTAATTTCAGTTGAGGGAAATTATGAGTTTTTGGTTGGAGAAAAAGTAGATCCAGTTGTAATGTATTATTATAGTTATGTAACAAGTAATGGTGAAGAAGTAAGTGGATGGTCAGAAAAAGATAATCTTAGAGGTACAACAGATGTTACTAGATTAGATTATTATGAATACACAGGTTATATTATTTATTTTGATAATGAAAATAATTTAGTAGTAAATGAATTTACTAGTGAAAATATAGAAGATATTATAAATAATTGTAATTTTTACGCGGGAGCTACATTAAAATCAAAAGAAATTGTAGAAAGTAATGATATTTTTACTACTTCTTATCAAAAAGTAAAGAAGTAATATTACTATGAAATACGATTTACAAAATTTAAAGAATATATATATAAATATATTTAATCAAGCAAATAAATTAGATGAAAACGAAAAAAAATAATTGATTTACATGATAAATTTACTAATGCTGTTGAAAAGAGAGATAATTCTTTAACAAAAACTATAGTTAAATCTACTTGTTTTTTAACTTATGTTGTTTGTTATTTAATGTCATTAGTGGGATTTATATATAGTCCACAAATATTATTTTTTCTTTTAATGGTTATCTTTACTTCTATTTCTATGTTTAATTTAAAAAATATATTAGAATGTATTTCTGATTTTAGTGATAATAATAAAATTGTATTAGAATCTCAAATTCAATCTGAATTATTTTTTAAAGAGCATGATAATATTAAAAGTAAGTTAAACTACTTTATAAAAGAATATAATAATTTTAAAGTTAACTATAATGATGATTTTAAATCAAATAAGTTTATTAGTAGTATGAATTATCAATCTGAATTAGTTAAATTATTTGAAATGCTAGATTTATCTAATGAAACAATAAATAATTTAACAATTGATAATTATTTACTAGATGATTCTTTTCATATTAATACTGAAGTACCAGAATATAATGAGGAAATATCTAGTTATCAAAGACTAAAGAAATAAAAAAGGGGTAAATAATGAAATATAATCAAGAGACAATGAATGAATATAAAAGAAAAGTAGATTATATATTAAATCAAATCAAAATTGGTGAAGAAGATTTAGAAAAAGTTAGTATTAATGGTAATAATATACTAGCTCAAATAGCTATAGCTAAAGAGAATTATAATAATCTATGTAAAAAAAATAACTTTACTAAATTTTTAATATATTTAACAACGCTTTTATTATTATTAAATGTAATTTTAACATTAGGTTTTGGTAATATAGAATTATTAATAATTTCTGTAATTTTAGCAGGTAATGCATATATTTGTTTTGAAGAAGAGAAAAAAATGTCTTTAATTAAAAATGGTGTTAATAAATTAAACAAACAATATGAAACTGAGTTTTTAAATTTATTTAAAAAGAAAAAAGAAATAGATTTTAATATTAATTTGTCAAAAAATATAATGAGTACTTATGAAGATTATCTTAAATGTTTTTTTAATCAAGAATTTCAAACATTTTTTAAACAAACAATTTTAGATGGTGACATAAAATTATTATATAACTTAGATTATAGTTTTTGTGAAAATAATGATTTACTTAATAGATATATGAAATTATTAGATGTTTATAAAGAATTATATCCTGATTTTGTAATTGAAAATACTATTCCTGATAGTATTTATAATTTTGATAATTATGAAAAACCTTTACAGCGTGTTAAAAAATAACTCTTAAATGAGTTTTTTTTATTGTTAAATTATGTTATAATAACCTCGTTTAAGGGGATTTTATATGGAAGATGTAATATGTAGTATATCTACTAGTGTTGGAAATAACGCTATTTCTATAGTTAGAGTATCTGGTAAAGATGCTATTTTAATAGTGAATAAAATGTTTTCAAGAGACATTAATAAATTTGGTACTCATACTATAAATTATGGTTATATTAAAAATGATGACGATATAATAGATGAAGTATTACTTACTTTGATGAGAAGTCCTAAGACTTATACAACAGAAGATATGATTGAAATAAATTGTCATGGAGGTATATCAACAACTAATAAAGTTTTAGAGTTATTACTTGAAAATGGATGTAGATTGGCAGAACCTGGTGAATTTACAAAAAGAGCATTTTTAAATGGAAGAATAGATTTAACTAAAGCAGAAGCTGTAAATGATTTATTAAAAGCAAATACAGACGCTTCTAGAAATATGGCAATGAATGGTTTAAATGGTAGATTATATAAAAAAATTAATAATTTAAGAGAAGATATTTCAAAAATAATAAGCAATATTGAAGTAAATATAGATTATCCTGAATATACAGATGAACTTGAAGTTACTGATAGTTTAATGGATAAGTATTTAGTAGATATTAATAAAAAATTATTACAAATTATAAAAGATTCTGAAAGTGGACAAATTATTAAAAATGGAATAAAGGTTGCTATTATAGGTAGACCTAATGTAGGTAAGAGTAGCTTACTTAATGCATTTTTAGATGAAAATAAAGCTATTGTAACTAATATAGCTGGTACTACTAGAGATATAGTTGAGGGATCTATTACATTAAATGGAATAGAACTTCATTTTATAGACACAGCAGGTATT
>CAYJPM010000014.1:6286-20949 GCA_964372145.1 uncultured Muribaculaceae bacterium
GTATTAGAGAAACAGAAGATATAGTTGAGAAAATTGGAGTAGATAAAGCAAAAGAAATATCTAAATCAGCAGATTTAGTTATTATAGTTTTAAATAATAATGAAGAGTTAACTAAAGAAGATAGAGAATTAATAAATAATATAGAATTAAGCAAAAGAATTATATTTGTTAACAAGAGTGATTTAGAATCTAAACTTAATATAAATGAAGAAGACATAGTTTATGGTAATACCGTAGAGTTAAATGGAATAGATAAGTTAAAAGATAAAATAGTGGACAAATTAAATTTAACTGAAATACTAAATAAAGATATGACTTATTTAGGTAATATTAGACAAATAGATTTAGTAAAAAAAGCTAGTAATAGTTTAGAAAATGCTATTGTTGGTAAAGATAATAATATGCCTATAGATTTAATAGAAATTGATATTAAAAATGCATGGCAATATTTAGGTGAACTTACTGGTGAATTTTATGAAGATGAATTAGTAGATAAAATATTTAGTAATTTTTGTTTAGGAAAGTAGTGATAATATGTTTAATACTAGAGATGAAAAATTAGAAACATTTCATTATAAAAGTGAAATATTAAATCTAACAGAAGATGAAGCAATTAATTATTTAGGTGAATACGCATATTATTTACAAAATTTATTATATAGAGAACTTCTTAAAACTAATGGATTATATATTACTGATGAAAATGGTAATATCAATCTAGTTAAAATAAATATAATAGAAAAAACAAGATAAATAAAAAAGGAAAAGTTATGATAGATGTATTAGTAGTAGGTGGAGGACATGCTGGATGTGAAGCAGCACATATAACTGCAGTTTTAGGTAAGAAGACTGTTCTTTTAACTATGAATAAAAATAATATAGCTGATATGGCATGTAATCCATCAATAGGTGGAACATCTAAAGGTGTTATTGTTAGAGAAGTAGATGCTTTAGGTGGACTAATGGGTAAAATAGCAGATATTTCTCATTTTCAACTTAAGATGCTTAATGCATCTAAAGGACCTGCAGTTAGATGTTTAAGAGCTCAAGCTGATAAAATAGTTTATCCTGAAAATATGATTAAAGCATTAGAAGATACTCCTAATTTAGAAATTAGAGAAGGTAAAGTAGAAGATTTAATTATAGAAAATAATATAGTAACAGGTGTTATTTTAGATAATGGAGATAGAATATATAGTAAAATAGTTATTTTAACAACTGGTACTTATACAAAATCAAATATATTAGTGGGGTCAAATAGTATTCCATCAGGACCTCATGGAGAAGATAGATCTAATCATTTATCTGATAATCTTAAGAAGTTAGGTATGGATATTATTAGACTTAAAACTGGAACTCCTCCTAGAATAAAAGCTGATTCAATTAATTTTGATATAATACAAGAAGAAAAAGGTGATAACAAAGCATATACATTTAGTTTTGATAATGAACCTTGTTATGATATTAATAAACAAAAAAGTTGTTTTTTAGTATTTACAAATGATGATACACATAGAATAATAAATGATAATTTAGATAAGAGTGCAATGTATGGTGGACATGTAACTGGAGTAGGTCCTAGATATTGTCCATCTATAGAAGATAAAATAGTAAGATTTAAAGATAAAGAAAGACATCAATTATTTTTAGAACCAGAAAGTATATATTTAGATGAATGGTATTTACAAGGATTTTCTACAAGTATGCCAGAAGAAGTGCAAAAGTTAATGGTAAGAAGTATTGTTGGTTTAGAAGATGCTGTAATAACTAAATATGCATATGCAATAGAGTATGATGCAATTAATCCGTTACAAATTAATCCTTCACTTGAAAATAAGTTAATTAATAATTTATTTACAGCGGGTCAAATTAATGGAACTAGTGGTTATGAAGAAGCAGCTGGACAAGGTATTATTGCTGGTATAAATGCAAGTTTAAAATTAGATAATAAAGAATCGTTAATTTTAAGAAGAGATGAAGCTTATATTGGGGTTTTAATAGATGATTTAGTAACTAAAGGTACTATTGAACCGTATAGAATGCTTACTTCTAGAGCGGAATTTAGACTTATATTAAGACATGATAATGCTGATATTAGATTAAGAGAACACGCTTATAAAGTAGGGACTCTTAGTAATGAACAATATAAAATATTTGTAAATAAAAAGAAAAATATTAAAGATGTTATTTATTACTTAAAAGATAACAATATTAAGTTAGAAAATAAAAGTGTTAGTTTATATGAATATTTAAAAAGACCTGAAATAAAGATAAAAGATATAATTGATTTAAAATATAGTGATGAAGTTTTGGAACAAGCTGAAATAGAAATTAAATACGAGGGTTATATTAATAAATCATATGAACAAGCAGAAAAATTAAAACGTTTAGAAGAAAAACAAATACCTGATGATATAGATTATGATAAAGTAAATAATTTAGCATCTGAAGCAAGAGTAAAGTTAAGTAAGATTAGACCTAAAACAATAGCGCAAGCGACTAGAATTAGTGGGGTTAATCCAGCTGATATATCAGTATTAGCTGTTTATTTAAAAAAGGAGTATAACAAAAATGAACGATAATGAATTTACTAACGCAATAAATGACTTAGAATTAAATTGTACAGGAGAAATGTTAGAAAAATTAGAAAGATATTTATTTTTATTAAAAGATTATAATGTTCATACTAATTTAACAAGAATAACTGCTACACCAGATGTCTATTTAAAGCATTTTTACGATAGTCTTACTATTAAAAAAGTAATAGACTTAGATAACTATAAAAGTTTATTAGATATAGGGTCTGGTGCTGGTTTTCCTGGATTAGTGCTTAAAATATTTTATCCTCATTTAAAAGTAACTTTATTAGATTCTAATAATAAAAAAACTAAATTTTTAAAATATATTTCTGATAAATTAAATTTAGATGTAACTATTATTAATGATAGAGCAGAAAATTTTGCAAAAAAAAATCTAAATTCTTTTGACGTAGTTACAGCTAGAGCTGTAGCTAACTTAAGAGTTTTAACTGAAATTTCTGTACCTTTTGTTAAAGAAAATGGTTATTTTATAGCTATGAAAGCAAATACTGAAGTGGAACTTGAAGAAAGTAAAACTACTTTTGATGTACTAGATTTGGAATTAGAAGAAGTAAATAATTTTAGTTTAATGAACGATGGTGGTGAAAGAACACTACTTAGAATTAGAAAAAACAAATTATCTACAATAAAAGATTTACGTAACTATGATAAAATTTTAAAAAACCCACTTGTAAAAAAATAAAAAATAATGTAAAATATAAAAAGAATAGGGGCAATATAAGTGGATACTAAAAATGTACTACAATTACCGATTGAAGACATAATACCTAATCGATTTCAACCTCGATTAGCTTTTGATGATGCCTCTTTAAATGAGTTGTCTGCATCTATAAAAGAACATGGTGTTATACAACCAATAATTGTAAGAAGATTAAATGATAAATACGAAATAGTAGCAGGAGAAAGAAGATATAGAGCTTCTAAGTTAGCTGGGTTAATATCTGTGCCAGCTATTATTACCGAAATGAATGATAATAAAAGTGCTGAAGTTGCTATAGTAGAGAACGTTCAAAGAAAAGATTTAACTGCTATAGAAGAAGCAAAATCTTATAAAGTTTTATTAGATCAAAATTTTATGAGTCAAGAAGATTTAGCTAGAAAAATGGGTTTAAGTCAAAGTTCAATTTCAAATAAATTAAGATTGTTAACATTACATGAAGATGTACAAGATGCAATATTAAATGAAAGAATTTCTGAAAGACATGCTAGAAGTTTATTAAAACTTAAAAATCCTGAAGAACAAAAAAACATATTAAAGAGAATTATTGAATCAAGATTAACAGTTAAACAACTCGAAGAAGAAATAAAAGAATTAATTGGACCAGAAGTAGTTCAAGTAAAAGAAGAAAAAGGTGATGATGTGTTTAATAATCCGCTTGTATCAAAGGATAAACCTAATTATCCTAATAAGTTTTTTAACTTTTTAGAAAGTGAAGAAGTAAATATGAGTACTGATGCTTCATTATCTAATGTTACTCCTGTAGTAGAAGAAGAAATAGAAATGTTAGATGATTTTGATATTACACCACCGGTTGTAAATGTAGAACCTGTTAGTGTAGTAATAAATCCTGTAATAAATGAAATAAAAGATTTCATTAGTAAATATCCTGATTTAGTTATTACTGAATCTGATGAAGATGGTAATAATATATTAACAATAAAAATCCCTAAGTAATTAGGGATTTTCTATTGCGTAAGAACTTGCTCCGGGTTCTGTTCCTTTTACAAAGTAAAATATAGTAGCTGAATCTTCATTTGTTGTAGGTGTTCCTGTAACTGCATCTAACATTAAACCTACGACGTTTTGTGGCTTATCGTACCACGATGTAGTATATTCATATTTTTCTTCTAATATATTAGTAGTTTCTTCTATAGTATTAGCCCATATAGTTCTTTGAGCTTTACTTATTTCGGTATTTGTTTCTTGATCTTCATCATAACCATTCCATATTGCCATAAGTATATTTTCATTGTATCCTATGTTCCAATTATCTGTATCAGTAGTACCGCTTTTTATTGCATATTTATTAGTTAATAGATGAGATATAGATGAACCAGTTGAAGTAGTGTAATCTACAAATTTATCACTAGTTGTACCCGCTAACATTTCATTTAATATAAATGTGTAGTTTGGATTTAGTATTAAATTGTTTATTTCTTTATGTTCATATAATATATTTCCATTCATGTCTTCAACTCTTGTTATAAAAAATAAATCTCTTTCATAACCACCAGTTGCAAAACTAGTGTAACCAGTTGCAATATCCATAATATTAAGTTCACTTGTTCCAAGTGCAAGTGATGCTACTTCATCTAAATCACCTGTAATACCTGTTAATTTAGCGGTACTAATTAATTTATCTATACCTAAAAATAAATTTGTTTTAACTGCATATATATTATCTGAGAATGCAATAGCTGCTGCCATTGTTATATCTTTATCAGCATATTTACCATTAAAATTGCTTGGTGAATATATTTGATCATTGGATAAATGAAATACTGTATGTTCGCTTGTAAATGTACTAGCCATAGTTAAGTTATTTTCAAGTGCAGCATAATATAAAAAACTTTTCATAGTGGATCCTACTTGTCTTTCTGAGTATAAAGCTCTATTATAAGTACTTTCAGAATAATTATATCCACCAGTTAATGCTAAAACACCACCAGTTTTAGGGTCTACTATTACACTTGCTACTTGTTCACCTTCATTAACACTATATTCTAATATATTTTCCTCTAGTGTTGTTTGTATATCCATATCTAAACTTGTATATACTTTTAAACCACCAGCCTCTATTAGTGATGTTGGTATTTCTTCTAAACTATTTAGTTCATCTAGTACAGCATCTTGATAATACATAATCATTTGTAAGTTATTAGTAGTATTTTTACCATATATCTCAATATTATTTTTAAATAAATTAGTATATTCATCTTCAGTAATATATTCATTATCAAACATTGCTTTAGCAACTGTTTTAGCCCTTGTTAAAGACATTTCATAATCTGATAAGGGATTATAGTCATTAGGTCTATTTGGAATGCCCGCAAGTATTATAGCTTCTTCTAGTGTTAACTCAGATGCTTTCTTATTAAAATAAAATTGACTTGCATTTTCTATACCGTAATTTCCATGACCATAGTATATTGTGTTTAAATATCCTTCAATTATAGAATCTTTATCATAATGTACTTCTAATTCTAATGTTAAAAAAGCTTCTTCTATTTTTCTAGACCATGATTTGTCAAAAGATAAATACATATTTTTAGCATATTGCTGAGTTATAGTAGATGCTCCTTGTGATAAACTATTTGTTTTAATATTATTTAAAGCTGCACTAGCTATTCTTAAATAATCAAATCCATTATGTATATAAAAATTTTTATCTTCAATAGATATAGTAGCGTTAATTAAATAATCACTTATATTATCTAAATCTACCCATTTACTATTTTTAGAACCTTGATATACTAAATTATCTTCAATATCATATATATATAAATTACCTGTGCTTTTTAAATCCATCTTAGGTGTTATATATGCATATGTATATAACGCAATTATAATGATTATTATACTTATTATACTAAATATACCGAATTTAGTTAATGTTTTTATATGTTTCAATAATATCACCTTTTGTTAGTATTAATATTTTTAAGTAATTTATGTGTTGTTCTTCAATATTGTAATAAATTATATTAATTTGTATATTATAAATGTAAATTAAGTGAAATACCTTGATTTTATAAATCTTTATGATATAATGTTTAGGAAAAAAGTGAGGTGTTTGTTATGCATCATGTAATAGACTGGAAACTTTTTAATAATAATAAATTATTAGTTCATAGAAAGAATGTTTCGGTTATATATGATTATAATAATAAACTTATATATGAAACTACAGATGAATATAATGAAATTGATTTTAAAATGAAAAAATATATACGTAGAACGAATGAACTGGAAATGATAATTGAGTTTGAAAATAATATATGTATATTTGATTTTAAAGAAGAAGGTAATTGTAAGATAGATATTAAATCTAGTTTTAAACTTGATGGAGATGATATTATTTTAAAATATACTATAGATGAAGATGAAAAAAAAATAATAATTAATTTGATTGATGGTGAATTTAATTAGAGTTATGCATATAATGCAAATAAAAAAGGAAGAGGATAAAAATGAAACTAAGTGATTTAACAATAGATGAATTAGAATGTATGGGATATGATGAAATAGCGGAACTTATATTAGAAGAAACAGGTAAAAAACAAAAATTATTAGATTTATTTAAAAAAGTATGTAAAGTATTAAAATTAAATTTTGATGATAATTCTGATAAAGTAGTAGATTTTTTTGAATTATTATCTATTAATAAAAAGTTTGTTATGTTAGATAATGGTTATTGGGATTTACAAGTCAATCATAAAACTGATATAAAAGTAGAAGACCATGAAGAAGAACATATTGATGAAGATCATGAAGATTTTGATCATGAAGAAGTTGAAAACCATGAAGAAGATATTTTCTATGAAGGAAATGATGCTGATGATACTGTAGAAGATGATTTAGCAGATTTAGTAGTAGTTGATGATGAAGATGAAGAAGCGAGCATGTAGGCTTGCTTTTTAAGATAGAGGAGATTTTATGATAGAAAGATTAGATAATATTGTAGTAAAGTATAATGAATTAAAAGAAGAACTTTCAAAACCTGAAGTATTAGCGAATTTTAATAAAGTTAAGAAATTATCTAAGGAATTTAGTGATTTAGAAGAAACAGTAAATGTTTATACAGATTATAAGAAAATGTTAAATAATTTAGATGAAGCTAAGCAAATGTTAGGTGACCCTGAAATGAAGGAAATAGCTGAAATCGAAGTTGAAACTTTAAATAGTAGTATTGAGGAAGTAGTTGCTAAATTAGAGGTAATGTTAATACCTAAAGATGAAAATGATGGTAAGAATGTTATTATGGAAATTAGAGGGGCAGCTGGTGGAGATGAAGCTAACATATTTGCTGGTGATTTAATTAGAATGTATACTTATTATGCAGAAAAAAATGGATGGAAAGTAGAAATTTTAAATGAAATTGAAGGTACAAGTGGTGGTTTTTCACAGCTTGAATGTTTAATTAAGGGTGAAAGTGTTTATTCTAAATTAAAATATGAAAGTGGAGCTCATAGAGTTCAAAGAGTACCTGCGACTGAAGGTAGTGGAAGAGTTCATACATCTACAGCAACAGTAGTAGTAATGCCTGAAGTTGAAGATGTTAATGTAGAAATTAAAGATGTTGATTTAAAGATAGATGTTTATAGATCATCTGGAGCTGGTGGACAATCTGTTAATACAACTGATTCAGCAGTAAGAATAACTCATTTACCTACTGGTGTAGTAGTAACATGTCAAAATGAAAGAAGTCAGCTTAAAAATAAAGAAAAAGCTATGAAAATGCTTAAAATTAAATTATATGATGAAATGTTACAAAAACAAGAAAATGAAGTGGGAGCAGCAAGAAGAAGTAAAGTTGGTTCTGGGGATAGATCTGAAAAAATAAGAACTTATAATTACCCTCAAAATAGAGTTACTGATCATAGAATTAATTTTTCACTTATGGAACTTGATAGAGTTATGGATGGTGGAATTGGTGAAGTTATTGAAGCTTTAGTAACTGAAGATATGAGACTTAAATTAGCTGGAGAAGAGTTAAAAAATTAATGAATGAAGAAAAATTAATATTAAAATACGTTGATAAGTGTAAACAAGAAGAGGCATTTAAATTATTGAAATTAGGTTATCCAGTTCAATATATAATAGGTAACGTGTGTTTCTATGGATATGATTTTGATGTTAATGAGAATGTTTTGATACCAAGATTTGAAACTGAAATTTTAATTGAAAAGTTATTAAATTATATGAAAAAATATGGTTTTAATAAACCATTTATCGCAGATCTAGGAACTGGGTCTGGCGCAATTGCTATTACTTTAAAAAAAGAGTATGAGTGTAAAGTAGATGCATATGATATATCTAGTAAAGCTTTAGAAGTTGCTAAGTTAAATAGTATTAAAAATAATGTTGATATAAATTTTATAAAGCATGATATAAGATGTAAATTAGATAATAAATATGATGTGTTAGTATCTAATCCTCCTTATATATCAAAAAATGAAGAAGTTGAAGATATAGTTAAGAATAATGAACCTAATTTAGCGTTATATGCTGATAATGATGGTTTAGAATTTTATGAAAAAATACTATCATATTCAAAAGCTGTTTTAAATAAAAAAAATATAATAGCTTTTGAAATAGGTATGACTCAAGGTATCTATATTAAAGAGTATGCTAGTAATATTTTTCCAGATGCTCTTATTACTATTGAACAAGATTTAACTGGTAAAGATAGATATATATTTATAATTAATGAATAAAAACTATTAAAAAGTTACATTATTATCTTAGAAAAGGTGATAATGTGAAAAATATAATAGTTTTTTTATTTGTAGTAATGAGTATATCATTAGTATTAAACGATAAAGAAGAAATAGTTTTAATACCTGATGATGCGATAAGAATGAGAATAATAGCTAACAGTAATGAAGCAAGTGATCAATTAGAAAAAACTAATATTAAAGAAGAATTAGAAAATATTATATATAGTATAGATGCTGATTCAACAGAAGAGGCCAGAACTCAAATTAATAATGCAATACCATTAATGGAAGAAAAGTTAAATGTTTTAAATGTTGATTATAAAATAGAATTTGGTGATAATTATTTTCCTGAAAAAGAATATAAAAGTGTTAAGTATAATGAAGGCATTTATGAATCTTTAGTTATAACTTTAGGTGAAGGTATTGGAGATAATTGGTGGTGTGTTGTATTTCCTCCGCTTTGTTTAATGGAGTCAGAAAAAGAAAATATTAATGATGTAGAGTATTCTTTATACATAAATAAAATACTTAATAAATATAATTAATTATGAACAATTTATTAACATATATTTTATTAGGTATTTCTCTTTCTATGGATGCTTTTTCTATATCGATAGTTTTAGGTACTTTTTTTAATAAAAAGCACAGTAAATTATTAATAGCTTTCATAGGTTTTTTCCATTTCATAATGCCTATTTTAGGCGCTTTAATTGGATATAAAATATTGAATTTATTTAATATTAACAATGATTATATACTTGGTATTATATTATTAATTTTAAGTATTCAAATATTTATTAGTTTATTAAAAAAAGAAGAGTTAGATATTAATGTATCATTATATACTATATTAATGTTGGCAATGAGTGTCTCTTTAGATAGTTTTACGTTAGGTATTGGACTTGTTTTTAAAAATGGTAATATTATTTACAGTTCTATAGTATTTTCAATTTGCAGTATGGTTTTTACTGCTATTGGTTTAATAATAGGTAAATACACCAACAGAATTTTAGGTTTATACTCTAAACTATTTGGAGGTGTAGTTTTGCTTATTTTTGGTTTATGTCAATTATTTTTATAAATATTGACATTTTTTTAAAAAGAATATATAGTTAATATGAATTTGTGTGATTACATATAATTTTACAAAAGGTGGTATTATGAAACAAATTATTATAAATGGAAATAAAAAATTAAATGGAACTATTAAAATAGGTGGAGCAAAAAATAGTGCAGTTGCACTACTACCTGCTGCTTTATTATCTGATGATGGTGCTGTTATAACTAATGTTCCAAATATATCTGATAAAGATGCATTAGTTAGTATAATAGAACTTTTAAATTGTAAAATAGAAAATGAAGATACTACTTTTAAAATAGATACTAATAATTTAAAAAATGTTCTTATAACTGAAGAATTAAGCACAAAATTACGAGCTTCTTATTATTTTATGGGTGTTTTATTAGCCAGATTTAAAAAAGTTGAAATATATTTACCAGGAGGGTGTCCAATTGGTGAGAGACCTATTAATTTACATTTAAAGGGGTTTGAAGCATTAGGTGCTAAAGTAACTGTTGAAAATAGTAAATATATATTAGAAGCTGATGAATTAATAGGAACACCTATACATTTAGATTTTGCATCAGTAGGTGCAACTATTAATATTATGTTTGCTGCTACTAAAGCAAAAGGTAAAACTATTATTACTAATGCTGCTAAAGAACCTGAAATAGTAAATATTGCTAATTTTTTGATTAAAATGGGTGCTAAAATAACTGGTGCTGGAACTAGTAAAATAGAAATTGAAGGCGTTGATAGATTACATAATGCTGAAATAGAAGTTTTATCTGATAGAGTTGAATGTGGAACTTATATAATAGTGGGTGCATTAATTGGTGAAAATTTTAAAGTTGATGGAGTTATTAAAGAAGATTTAGAGGCATTACTTTCTAAACTTGAAGAAATGGATATAAAATATACTTTGGAAGATAAAGTGCTTACAATATCTAAAAATAAAGATATTAAACCAATAAATGTTAAATCTTTAGTTCATCCTGGTTTTCCTACAGATTTAGGTCAACCTATGCAAGTATTAATGACACAAGCAACTGGTATTTCATTTTTTGAAGAAACTATTTGGGAAAATAGAATGGGGCATGTTAAATATTTAAATAAAATGGGTGCTGATATAAAAAATGATACTAATACTGCAACGATAACTGGTCCTACAAGATTAAGTGGTGCAGCAATTACTGCTGTAGATTTAAGAGGTGGAGCTGCGCTTGTTTTAGCAGCTTTAATTGCTGAAGGTGAAACAGTTATTAATGATGCAGATCATATATTAAGAGGTTATGAAAAAATTATAAATAAACTTACTGCTGTAGGTGCTAATATTAAGATTCGTGAAATATAATGTAGAGAGATCTACATTTTTTATTTGAGGTGAATATGGAAAAGAAAGTGATATTAATAACATTAATAGGAGTTTTATTAACAATTATAATATACTTTATAATAAATATTGATAAATATAATTTTGTTATAATCGGAGATAGTTTAGCAAGTGGAAACAATGTGTATAATATTGAGGCATTTAGTTATGGTGATTATTATTATGAAAATAATATAGAACTTATATCAGATTATAATAAAGATTACGCTATTACTAATATGACTACTAGAGATTTATATGAATTAATATATTCAAATGATAAACAAAGTAATAATTCCTTAACAATTAAACAAATAATTAGTAATGCTGATATAATGTCGATATCAATAGGTATAGATGAAATTCATAATAATCAAAATGTTAAATTATATTTGTATTATTTAGATAAAGTTGTTGATGAAATAACTAAAATTAATAATTCACAAATATATTTATTATCTCTTTATTCTGAAAGTGAAAAGATAACTGATATTAACAATGAAATTAAAAATATAGCTATTAAACATAATATTAACTATGTTGATATTTCTAAAACATTTATTTCTAAAAATAAATATGATAATTCATATTATTTAAATATATATGGTCATGAAGAAGTAAAAAACATTCTTGAAGATGTAATAAGTAAGTAAAATTAGTAAATTTATATTGATAGTTTATAAAAATATGATATAATACATATGCCAAGAAAAATCATGCTTAAAAATTAAGTATGGCGGAAGGAGAGAAAAGAATGAAAGCAAATATACATCCAGAAGTTAAAGATAGTAAAGTAACATGTTCATGTGGAGCAACTTTTACTACTAAATCTATAGTTGAAAATATTAGTGTTGAGGTTTGTAATGAATGTCATCCATTTTATAAAGGTGGAGCTTCTAACAAGACTAAGAAGTCTTCTAGTATAGAAAAATTTAACAAAAGATATAATATAGAAAATAAATAAGTAAATAATTGTAAAGTTATTTACTTTTTATTTTAACTGTTTTTATAAATAAAGTATAATATTGTAAGGAGATGATTTTTATTAAAATGTATATAGCTGCGGACCACTTAGGTGTGGAGATGGAAAAAGCAATAATAGAGTATCTTAAATCAAATGATATTGAAGTAAATAAAGTAGATGTTTTAAATCATGAGTTAGATGACTATCCTGATTTTGCTTTTGAAGTAGGAAAAAAAGTTGTAGAAAATAATGCTTTAGGAATTTTAATATGTGGTAATGGTATTGGTATGAGTATTGCCGCTAATAAAGTTAAAGGTGTTAGATGTGCTAGAATATTAAATGTAGATGATGCTTTTAAATGTAAAAATCATAATGGAACAAATGTTATAGCTATTAGTTCTGAAACTGATTTAGAATTAATTAAAGAAATGATTGATACATTTATATTTACTAAAATGCCATCTGAAGAAAGATATTTAAAACGTATTACTAAGATGAAAGATTTTGAAGATGGAAAATATATTTAATATTGAAGTTTTATTATATGCTATATTTATTATGATTAGTTCAATAGGTTTATCTAGTTTGAATTTCAATAATATGTTTAAAAAAAACAAAGTAGTTGAATCTAGAATACTAATTGTTATTTTTAGTGTTGTTTTAGGTTATTTAACTGCTAATTTTGTAATAGATTTCTTAGATTTAGCATCTATTTTATAAAGAGGATATATGAAAAATAAAAATATTTGGTTGTTCTTAGTATCTGTTGTATTATGTATTATATATATGGTTATTCCTGAGTATGAAGTAATTACAGAAGTAAAAGAAGAAAAGCAATTAAGTATTAAAGTTTTAAATGAAGATAATATTATAAAGGAAATAGAGTTAGAAGAATATTTAATAGGAGTAGTAGCGGCAGAAATGCCTGCTTCTTTTAATTTGGAAGCATTAAAGGCTCAAGCTATAGCTTCTAGAACATATGCTATGTATAAAATTAATAATAATGATAAAGAATATGACGTAACAACAGACGTTACCACTCAAAGTTACATTACTTTAGAACAAATGAAAGAGAAGTGGACTACTGATTTTGAATATTATTTTAATATAATAAAAAATGCAGTAGATAGTACTGCTAATTTAGTTATGAAAAGTAATGATGAAATAATATGCTCATATTATTTTGCTATTAGCAACGGTCAAACTGTTGATTCTGTATCTGTTTTTAATCAAGATTTAAGTTATATAAGTTCAGTAGATTCTACTTGGGATTTAAATGTAAATAATTATGAAATGACGGTTAGTTATGAAAAAAATATATTTTGCGAAATGTTAAATTTAAATTGTGATTCTATAGATATAAGTAATATTAATCGTAGTAATACAAATCATGTTGATAACTTGCTAGTTAATAACATTTTATTTACCGGAATAGATTTTAGATTTTCATTGGGACTTAGGTCTACTGATTTTTATATTGATATAACAGACAAGGTTTATATTACCACTAAAGGTTATGGTCATGGGGTTGGTATGAGTCAATATGGTGCTAATGAGATGGTTAAAACTGGTAGTACATATAATGAAATATTAAATTACTATTATCAAAATATAAAAATAACTAATATTTAATGTATAAGAATAAAATATATAACCATACTTTAATTAGGATGGTGAATATGAAAAAGAGAAGATTAAAAAGATATGTAATTCCAACATTATATATCACTACTGTATCAGTAATAATTATTACTGTTGTATATTTAAGTAGTTTAACATCAATTGTTCCTAATACTGATGATCAAGATTATGTAATAGATTCACTAATAACAGATAATGTTCCAGTTGTTAGTGAAGTAAGCACTAAAGCAGTGAAACCATATATTGATGAAAATGTTAAATTATCAAAAGATTATTATTCTATGAATGATGAAAATGTAACTCAAGAAGGTTCGTTAATTTATTATCAAAATACTTATATGCAAAATACAGGAATATTATATACTTATGAAAATGTATTTGATGTAGTATCAGTATTAGATGGAACTATTAAAAATATTGTTACTGATGATATATTAGGTATAGTTGTAGAAGTAAGTCATTCTAATAATTTAATAAGCTATTATTATAGTTTAAGTGAAGTTACAGTTAAAGTTGGAGATACTGTTAAAGCTGGAGATATAATCGCTAAAAGTGGTGATAATAAGATTGAAAATAAAGAAGGAA
>CAYJPM010000015.1:0-2779 GCA_964372145.1 uncultured Muribaculaceae bacterium
TGGGGCGATCTACGAGGATCGAACTCGCGCATACCAGAGCCACAATCTGGCGTGTTAACCACTTCACCAAGACCGCCATAACACTTAGAATAATACCAAAAAAATAAGAAAAATGCAAGTTTTTTCTTTTTTTGTTCTTAAAATAATGATATAATGTTTTAAGAATAGGAGAATAAAAAGTGGCGATAGGAACAAAAGAATTAAAAAAATTAAATGAATATTGGAATGCTGCTAATTATTTAGCAGTAGGACAATTATATTTACTTAATAATCCATTATTAAAAGACGGATTAAAATTAAGTGATGTTAAAGATAAAATTATAGGACATTGGGGAACTGTACCTAGTCAAACTATGATTTATACACATTTAAATAGAATTATAAATAAACATAAATTAAATATGATATATATATCAGGACCAGGACATGGTGGTAATGCCCCAGTCGCATGTACTTATTTAGAAGGAAGTTATACTGATGTATATCCTGATATAACACAAGATGAAAAAGGAATGCAAAAATTGTTTAAACAATTTTCATTTCCCGGAGGTATATCATCTCATGCTGCTCCTGAAACTCCTGGGAGTATACATGAAGGAGGAGAGCTTGGTTATAGTTTAGCTCATGCATATGGAGCAGTACTAGACAATCCAGAACTTATCGCAGCTACTGTGATAGGAGATGGTGAAGCAGAAACAGGACCGCTTGCTACATCATGGCATTTAACTAAATTTTTAAATCCTGAAAAAGATGGTATTATATTACCTATATTAAATCTAAATGGATATAAAATAAATAACCCAACAGTACTTGCTAGAATGAGTAAAGATGAATTATATAATTATTTTATTGGTCTTGGTTATAAACCTTACTATGTAGGTGGAAGTAAACCAATGAATTTACACAAAGATTTAGCTAAAGCGATGGATTACATAGCTAAAGACATCAAACATATTAAAGATAATGCTAAAAAAATAAAAAAAATATGGTGGCCAATGATTATATTTGAAACACCAAAAGGAATAACTGGACCTAAAGAAGTAGTAGGTTCTTATAAAGCACATCAAGTACCATTTCAAGTTGAAACAGAAAAAGATGTGAAAAAATTAGAAAAATGGATGAAAAGTTATAAACCAGAAGAGTTGTTTGATGAAAAAGGTAGACTACGTCAAGATTTAAAACTGATGAATCCTCATGGAAGAAGAAGAATGGGGTCTAACCCACATGCTAATGGTGGTATATTCTTAAAACCTTTAAAATTACCTAAATTTAAAGAATATGGTGTAGATTTTAGAAAAAGAGGATCAGTTGAAGCTTCTGATATGTTAGAATTAGGTAAATATTTAAAAGATGTATTTAAATTAAATAAACAGAATAAAAACTTTAGAATATTTGGTCCAGATGAAGCAATGAGTAATAGATTTAATCATGTGTTTGAAGTTGAAAATAAAACATGGAATATGAAAGTTAATAAAGGTGAAGAACTTTTAGAAAAAGACGGAAGAGTATTTGATGGATTATTATCAGAACATGCATGTGAAGGTGCATTAGAAGCATATTTATTAACAGGTAGACATGGATTAATGCATTCATATGAATCATTTATAAGAGTAGTAGATTCAATGGCTTCACAACATGCTAAATGGTTAAAAGTAACTAAAGAAATACCTTGGAGAAAACCTATCTCATCACTTAACTATATTTTATCAAGTCATGTATGGCAACAAGATCATAATGGATACACTCATCAGGATCCAGGATTCTTAAATCATTTAGTAACTAAGAAACCTGAAGTAGTAAGAATGTATTTACCATTTGATGCTAATTCATTAATTAGTTGTGTTGATCACTGTTTAGCTAGCAAACATTATATTAATGTAATAATAGCAAGTAAACATCCTAAAGAGCAGTGGCTTACTATGAATGAAACAGCTAAACATTGTAAAAAAGGTTTAGGAAGATGGGCATGGGCAAGCACAGATGAAAAAAATGAAGTAGATGTAATACTTACTTGTTGTGGTGATACACCAACTTTAGAAGTTTTAGCTGCTACTACAATTCTTAAAGAATTTATGCCTGACTTAAAGATAAGAGTAGTAAATGTAGTAGATTTATTCAAACTAGTATCTAGTGATAAACATCCACATGGACTTAAAAAAGAAGAATATAATGAATTATTCCCTAAAAAAGTTCCTAATGTATTTGTTTTCCATGGATATCCACATCTAATTCATCAATTAGTATATGATAGAGATAATGATTCTGATATACATGTAAGAGGATACAACGAAGAAGGAACTATTACAACTCCATTTGATATGAGAGTACAAAATAAAATAGATAGATATAACCTAGTATTAGATGTATTAAAATATTCTAAGAAAAATAATAAAAAATTAGAAACTTATTGTAATGAAATGTTAGATAAACATAAATCATTCATAAAAGAACATGGTAAAGAAATGCCTGAAGTAGCTAATTGGAAATGGAAAGAGTAATCTTTCTTTTTTTCATGTTATAATACCATCAGGAGTTTTAAAATGGATAATAAAATATTTTTATATAATATTTTAATGAATAATGATTTTAGTGAAGAAAATATACTAAAATTATGTAATATAATACCAGAAATAATACCCACTATTAATTTTGACCATAATCATCCACATCATCACTTAGATGTATTTAAACATACATTATACGCTATAAGTATAAGTGTTTATAACTTTGACGTAAGACTATCTTTATTACTACATGATATAGGTAAACCAGATTGTCA
>CAYJPM010000015.1:2789-20937 GCA_964372145.1 uncultured Muribaculaceae bacterium
TTTATAAATAAAAGAGGAACATCATCTTATCATAATCATCCTATTAAATCGGCAGAATACACATATAACATACTAAGTAGATTAGGTTATGAAAAAGATTATATATCTAAAATAGTATTTTTAGTTAAAGAACATGATACTAAATTACCACTTGATTATTACTTATTAGAAGATTTTAAAAACGATATATCTTTAGAAGTTTTAGAACTTTTACTAGAAGTTCAAACCTCTGATGCGTACGCGCATCACCCTGATCATTTAGAAAAAAGAATTAATTATATAAATGAATTAAAAAATATTATAAAAGACCTAGGTAAAAATAAAATAATATGATAAAATAATTTATGAAAGTGGTGTATTTATGAATTGGTTATTGTTATTAACAATTGTAGCTTTTATAGCGTTATCATTTGTTTTAATAAAGATTAAAAAAAGTGTAAGTTTAGTAAAGGAAAACAGTAATAAATTTAAGAAGTTATCTAAATTAAATGAATCTTATGAATTTTATTATAATGTTAAAAAAGAAATTATAATTACACATTATGTAAGAAGTCAATCTGAGTTAGCTAGTATAAGTTTAAACAATTTACTTATAGACATGTTTAAAGATAATATTAGTAATATAACTTTAAACTTTGAATATATAAAAAAGAACGAGAAAAATTGTGAATTATATTTAAAAAAATATAATGCTATTAATGATGTAACAGAACCTGAAATTATAGCAACAACAAATATGAAGTTAAAAAACTTTTTATTTTTAGAAAATAGTATTTTTAAGAATAATAAATTAAAACCTATAACTAAATTTAAAGTTAAAATTATAGCTAAATACGATGGACCTAAAGGTAAAAATAAATATCAAAAAGATAAAGTATATAACTTTAATGATTTAAATAAATTTTATGAAGAATATAAAAATGAGAAAGAGGTAAAATAAATATGAAAATATATAGATGTATGCATTGTGGTAATATAATTACTAAACTAAGCGATAAAGGAGTAAATGTAGTTTGCTGTGGAGATGAAATGATCCTTTTAGAAGCAAACAATGTAGATGCTTCTTTAGAAAAACATGTTCCAGTAGTAGAAATAATTGATAACAATATTAAAGTAACAGTTGGGGAAGTTAATCATCCTATGGAAGATAGTCATTATATAGAGTTTATTATAATTGAAACAGAAAATGGAATATGTGTAAGAAAATTAAAACCAAATGATGAACCTATAATTGATAGTTATATTAATAGTAAAGTTTTAAATGTATATGCATACTGCAATTTACATGGATTATGGAAAGCAAATATATAAGCTTTCTTTTTTTGAAAGGAAAATATGAAAAAATTTAAAAAAATATATATAGAAATAACTAATATATGTAACTTAAAATGTAGTTTTTGTCCACAAGATAATATGGTGAAAAAAGAAATGTCTTTAGAAGAATTTGAAATAATTTTAAATAAAATAAAAGATTACACAGATTATATATATTTACATGTTAAAGGTGAACCTTTAACTCATAGTAATTTAAAAAATATAATAATGTTAGCTAAAAAATATAAATTTAATATAAATATAACTACGAATGGTACTCTTTTAAAAAATAAATATAAAGATATAATTGGTATAAGAGAACTCAACATATCTTTGCAAAGTATCACAGATTTATCATACTTAGAAGATATATTTGAAGTAAGTGAAATACTTTCTAAAGAAACGTTTATTGAATATAGATTATGGACTAAGAATAAGTATGAAAAAGAAATATTAGAAGCGATTAAATCTAGATATAATACACTTGATAATAAATTATCAAAAAATATTTATTTTAAGAAAGGTGAAGAATTCATATGGCCATCTCTTAGTAATGATATATTAAGAGAAACTGGTACTTGCTATGGTACGCGAGACCAATTAGGCATTTTAGTAGATGGTACCGTTATACCTTGTTGTTTAGATAGTAAAGGAATAATAAATTTAGGTAATATTTTTAATAATTCACTCAATGAAATAATAAATTCTAAAAGGTTTATGAATATTAGCAAAGGATTTGAAAATAATATATTATGTGAAAACTTATGTAAAAAATGCGGTTTTAAGTTAGATAAAGATTTATAATATATAATAAGTTCACTTTTTTAACTTTGACAATATAGTTATATATTGTTAAAATAATTATGGAGGATAAAATATGATTAAAATAGTTCAATATGGATGCGGAAAGATGAGTAAGTATACTATGAAGTTTGCTTTAGAAAAAGGATATGAAATAGTAGGAGCTTTAGATATAAATGAAGATGTTATAGGAAATGATATTAACACTATCATAGGTGGAGAAGAAACTGGTGTTAAAGTGATGCATGTAAATAGTGCAGAAACTTTATTAAAGGAAGTTAAACCCGATATATGTTTAGTAACAACTATGAGTTTATTATCTGATTTAGAAGATGCTTTAAAAGTATGTGCTAAAAATGGAGTAAATGCATTAACTATATGTGAAGAAGCATTATATCCATTTAATTCTAATCCTGTATTAGCAGAAGAAATAGATAAAATAGCAAAAGAAAATAAATGTACAGTATCAGGTACTGGATATCAAGATGCATCATGGGGTAATTTAATTACTACATTAATGGGTTCTACTCATAATATAACAAAAGTAGAGGGAAGTAGTTCTTATAACGTAGAAGATTATGGTATAGCACTTGCTAAAGCACATGGAGCAGGTCTTACAAAAGAAGAGTTTGATAAAACAATTGCTGCAGCGGATAACATAAGTGAAGAAGAAAGAAATACATTAATCAAAAATGGAGAATTCTTACCAAGTTATATGTGGAATGTAAATGGATGGTTATGTGATAAATTAAAACTAACAGTTACAAGTCAAACACAAAAATGTATACCTACATTTTGTAATGAAGATATAAACTCTAGTACATTAGATATGACTATTAAAGCTGGTGATTGTACAGGTATGAGAGCTATAGTTACTACAGAAACTAAAGAAGGTATAACTTTTGAAACAGAATGTGTTGGAAAAGTATATTCTAAAGAAGATTTTGATTCAAATAAATGGACTGTTATTGGAGAACCTAGTACTACACTTGTAATAGATAAACCAGATACAGTTGGACTTACTTGTGCAACAATGATTAATAGAATTGAAGATGTTATTGCTAGTAATCCTGGTTTTGTACCAACAAGCCAAATGGGTGAATTAAAATATTAAATACAAACCACTTATGTGGTTTTTTTTATGATATAATATGTATATATAAATAAAGGAAGGTTTAGATATGTTAAAAATAAATAATTTAACAAAATATTATGGTAATATTTTAGGTATTAAAGATTTATCCTTAGAAATAAAAAAAGGAGAAATCTATGGTTTTATAGGACCTAACGGAAGCGGTAAAAGCACCACTATTAGATCTATTATGAAACTTATTAATATTGATAAAGGTGATATCATAATAAATAATAATATAAATTTTGATAAAAATTTAATTGGGTACTTACCATCTGAAGTAAAGTTATATGAATCAGATAAAGTAATAAATTTATTTAAATATAATAATACTTTTTATAAACAAGATACTATGAAAAGAGCTCTAGAGTTATCTAAAAAATTAAATTTAGATGTTAATAAAAAAATAGAAGAATTATCATATGGTAATTTAAAGAAAGTTGGTATAGTACTAGCTTTAGCGCATGAACCTAAATTTATAATACTTGATGAGCCTACAAGTGGATTAGATCCTCTTATTCAAAACACATTTTTCGAACTTTTAAAAGAAGAAAAGAAGAAAGGTAATACAATCCTTTTTTCATCACATATACTAAGTGAAATAAAAAATATATGTGATAAAGTAGCAATATTAAAAGATAATCAATTATTAAAAGTGGAAGATATTAGTGATTTAAATACTAGTTATTATAATATATATTTAGAAAGTGATAACTTAGATAAAATAAGTAAAGAATTAGAAGTAAAAATAATAAATAACAGATTTATATATGATAGAGAAATAAATGATTTATTAAAAATAATAAATAAACATAATGTAAAAAAAATATTAATTGAAGAACCTTCAATAGAAGAAATATTTTTAGAATTTTATAAAGGTGAATTATGATTAAAAGAGAATTTAAAATTAATTTTAAAAATTTAAGTATATGGTTATTAGTATTACTTCTTATTAATATACTCGTATATAGTATGTATCCTAGTTTATCAGAAGTATTTTCTAATAACTTTGAAGAAATAATGAATGCTTTCCCAAAAGAAATGCTAACAGCTTTTAATATGGATATATCATCTATTACAACTGCATTTGGATGGTTTAAAACTGAAGGGTTAGTATTATTTATGTTAGTATATGGGATATATGCTAGTATATTAGGGAGTAATATATTATTAAAAGAAGAAAGTGATGGAACCATTGAATATTTATATTCCAAACCAATAACAAGAAATGAAATAGTAATGTCTAAAATAATATCAGGTTTAATAAATATAATTATTATGAACTTATTTATGACTTTAATAACTTCTTTAGGTTTGTTATATAATAATGATTTAGAATTATTTATGGTTATAAAATTAAATACTGTATTATTAATACCAACTATTATATTATTTTTTATATCACTATGTATTTCAACATTTTTTAAGAAAACAAAACAAGTAAATGCGTTATCATTTGGAATAGTATTTTTAAGTTATTTTTTATATTCTTTTTCGGCTTTAAGTGAAGAAATAAAATTCTTAAAATATTTATCAGTATATACACTCTCAGATATTAGAGAAGTTATACAAAATAATAGTATTAATATTTTATACACGGTATTAGCAATATTAATAGTTGTAATAATAAGCATTGTTATTTTTGTAAGATATAACAAAAAAGAATTGGTATAAAAAAAATTAGGCAGACCTAATTTTTTTATATTGAGATAATAAATTTAATGCATATAAATATGTTATTTCAATAAATATATCATCTTCCTTGTTTTTAGGATTATTATTCATAAAAATAAGGATATTATCACTGTTATTTAGTAATTTAATTATATCGGTAATATACGAAAGAGATGCAATATTAGTTTCTTCTAAGTTAGGTAAATATAACATTCCTTTTATACTAGTATTAGTGGCTAAATAAACTGAATCATTTTTTTTAGTAACTTCATAAGTTAAATTTATTAAAGGAGTGTATATACCATACTTATCGTCTTCCTCAAGATTATTTAATTTATCCACTATAAACATATTGTGATATCCTGTAAATCTTTCAGGATAATTATTTATACTAAAATAATAATTATTTGAGGCATTTATTTCTTGTAAATATATAAATATCAATTCCTTTCCTGGTATAAAACATAATACCATATAATTTATATACATATACAATATATGTATAAGAATAATCAAATTGTACACAAAATTAGTAAAATATCCAAAAAAATTAATAGCAATCTATTTTAGACATATTTTAATTGACTTTTTATATAAAAGATTTATAATATTTTAGGAAGTGAGAAAATGGATTTAAATCAAATTAAGAAAGAAATAGATGACACAATATCCAAAGGATATTATATAGATAACGATGAAAACATCAGTTTATATAATTTGATGGAATATTTAAATGAAGAATTTGCAAATAATGAATTCAAACAAAAGTATTATGATTTTTACAAAAATATAAAAAATAGAATATCAATGAATATATTTTATATAAGAAATGTATTAAATGTTAATAGCATGTGGTTAGATAAAAATGATGAATATAGTAGGTTAACATTAGGATTTAGTTCCGATACATTAAAAGTAGTAATAAAATGTATTAAAGGTGATATAACATATAAAATAACTGGTAAAAATAAATTGTTGTTTTTTGAAAGTAAACACATTGATAACACTATAAATGAATGTTTATATAATTTAAAAGAATTATTCTATTTACTAGAAATTATATCAACTGAATATAATTCAGAGATTGTATATAATAAATTTACTACAAATACAATTAAGAAAAAAATCAGTGAAAATTTAACAGCGGAAATAAGTACATCATTCATAAGTGGGTCGCAAAGTGATATAATAATACCATCAAAATTTAGCTTTAATAAAAGTAATATTGAACAAGAAAAAAATATAAAAGATCAATTAGATTTTTATAAAAAGGGGATATTACAAAATACATCAATTGAAATAACAAAATTACCTATCGTATATCAGAAGGTATTAGAGAGAAGGAAATAAAAATGTCAGCAGATATTGCAATGAAATTATTAAATAAAAAAGAAGTAATGTTAGATGAAATAACAACAAGTTTATATGAATTATCAACAGCGGTCAAAACTGAATTGAGTGAATATTCATTAACTAGTGATTTAAATTTAGTAAGAAAAAAAATAAAAGAAGAAAAAGATAGAATAAATAAAATGGATTTTCTAAAAAAAATAATAAAAAATGAACAAATTCATTTAAATCTAATATGTACATCCTTAAGTTCAAAAAATAATGAATCTAATTTATTTTTAGGATGGGGAGCGTATGATTTATCTATAGATACTAATATAAAGTATATAAATGAACAAATTTCAACTGATATTGCTAAAAATATTGGTATATTTGATCAAGTAGATTTAAACTATTTAATAGAGTTTTATACCAATAACTACATTATGTTTGAAAAACTAATGAAATCATCATTAGATTTAGCAAATAATTATAATACTCAAATAGATAATAATGTAATAAGATGTTTTTTTGAAAATAGTTTTAAAAGATATTCATTTGATGGAATATACTATAATTTTGACTGCTCTAACATAGCTTCTACTGATTATATAAATTTCAGATATAATGAAGATCCACATCATTATATAGAAAATGAACAAAAAGAAGATATTTGTGATTTTATGAATAGTAATAAAGAGGATGTTGCCAAAAGAACAGGAATAGTTATTCCTCAATTACCAAGTATATATCAAGATATATTAATAAGAAGTAGAGTTAAAAATAATATTATAAAATAAGTGTAAAAAGATTTTTTAATCTTTTTTTATTTGGTATAATAATAATGCAAGGATGGGTAGTAATATGAATTATATAGAAACACTTAATGAAAATCAAAAGAAAGCAGCTATGCATAAAGATGGGCCATGTTTAGTATTGGCAGGAGCTGGTTCAGGAAAAACAAAAGTTTTAACAACAAGAATAGCGCATTTAATAGACGAAGGAGTATATTCTAATAATATACTTGCTATTACATTTACAAATAAAGCTGCAGCTGAAATGAGAGAAAGACTTAATAATATAATTGATAATAATTATGCTTTTGTAGGAACATTTCATTCTTTTGGTGTAAGAATAATTAGAGAAAATTATGAAAAAATGAATTTATTAAGAAATTTTAGCATAATTGATTCTGATGATGCAGGAAATGTTATTAAGAAGATTATGAAGGATTTAGTAATTGATCCTAAAGAAATAAGTCCGGCATATGTTAAAAGTAAAATAAGTTTTATAAAAAATGAAATGTTAACTGAATCAGGTATTGATAAATATTTTAATACACATATAGATAAGAAAGTAGTAGATATATATCATAGATATGAAAATATACTTAAAAGAAATAACACAATAGATTTTGATGATCTACTTAGAAAACCAGTTGAACTTTTAATGAGTAATCCAGATGTATTAGAGGCTTATCAAGATAAATTTAAATACATATTAATAGATGAGTATCAAGATACTAATGAAGTGCAGTATAAACTAGTTAAAATGTTATCTAAAAAACATAAAAATATATTTGTAGTAGGAGATGTAAATCAAAGTATATATGCTTTTAGAGGATCTAATTATAAAAATATATTAAATTTCGAAAAAGATTTTAAAGATTGTGAAGTTATTAAACTTAATCAAAATTATCGAAGTACAACAACTATTTTAGAAGCTGCTAATGATGTTATTAAAAATAATAGTGAAAGAAAAGAAGTAGAATTATTTAGTGAGTTAGGTGAAGGATTTAAAATTAAATATAATAGATCATTTAATGATCAAAGTGAAGTACTTCATGTAGTAGATGAAATTAAAAATTTAATAAGTTCTGGATATAATAAAAAAGATATCGCAGTATTTTATAGAACTAATGCACAGTCACGTGGTATCGAAGAAGCAATGCTTAAAGGTAATATTCCGTATAAAGTAGTAGGAAGTTTTTTCTTCTATAAAAGAAAAGAAATAAAGGATTTATTATCATATTTAGAACTTATATCTAATAATAATGATGATATTAGTTTAGAAAGAGTTATTAATGTACCTAAAAGAGGAATAGGTTTAACTAGTATAAATAATTTAAGAGAAAAAGCAGAAAATATAAATGTAAGCATGTTTGATGCTATAGATGATTCTAAAGGCTTAAAATTTAAAGATATTATTTTAGATATAATAAAAGCTAAAGAAAATTTATCACTTACAGAACTTATTGATTATGTACTTGATAAATCAGGTATGTTAAAAGAGTTAGAAAGCGATAAAACACTAGAGTCTGATCTAAGAATAGAAAACTTAATGGAATTTAAATCAATTACTGAAAATTATCAAAAAGAAACTGGTACAGTAAATCTAGAAGACTTTTTAGAAGATATATCACTTGTTGCGGATATAACAGATCATAAAGAATATGATGATGTAGTAACATTAATGACAATCCATGGATCTAAAGGATTAGAATTTAAAATAGTATTCATAATAGGAATGGAAGAAGGTATTTTACCACATCAGAATAGTTTATTTGATAAAAGTGGTTTAGAAGAAGAGAGAAGACTATGTTATGTTGCTATAACAAGAGCAAAAGAAAAGTTATATATATCTAATGCTGAAAGAAGAATGTTATATGGTAAAACTAGTATGAACATGCCAAGTAGATTTATAGATGAAATAAATGAAAGATTAGTTGAAAGAAAAGAAGATAAACAAAAAGAAGTAGCAAAAGTAATTAAAAAAGATTTATTATATGGAGATAATACAGAATATAATAATGGTGATATAGTAATGCATGTAACATTTGGTAAAGGTGTAGTTACTGGAGTAGATGAAAGGTTTGTAACAGTAGCATTTTCATCAAGATTTGGAATAAAAAAAGTTTTAAAAAATTATAAAGGTATGCAAAAAAGATAGGAGTTATTATGGAAAAAACATTAGTAATATTAGCAGCAGGAATGGGTTCTAGATTTGGTGGAGTTAAACAAATCGAGCCTGTTGGACCTAGTGGCGAGATTATATCAGATTATAATGTATATAATGCAATTAAACATGGATTTACAAAAGTAGTATTTATTATAAGAAGACATCATCTAGATATATTTGAAAGTGAGATAGTAAACAAGTTTAAAGATAAAATAGAAGTAAAATATGCTTTTCAAGAAATGGACACTGTTAAAAGTGATGTTAAGATACCGAATACTAGAGAGAAAGTATTAGGAACTGCTCATGCACTTTTATGTGCTAAAGATGTAGTGTCATCTAGTTTTGCTTTAATAAATGCAGATGATTTTTATGGAGAAGATGCTTTTAAAAAAGCAAGTGAATTTATAGATAACAATTTAAATGAATATGATTATTTAAATGTTACCTATCCTGTTAAAATGGTATCAGATGATAGAAACCCTGTTAAAAGAGGAATATCTAAAACAGAAAATGGAATTATTAAAAGTTTAACTGAATCAGAAGTATGGTATGAAAATGGTAAATGTCTAGGAAAAGAACTAGGCACTGAAGATGTATATGAAATAGATGATTCAATGAATAGTTCGATGAATTTCTTTGTATTTAAAACATCAATATTTAATTTTTTAGAAGAATACTATAATGATTTTTTAAAAACAATTAATGATACAAACGAATCTTTATTACCGCAATGTGTAGGTCTTAATATTAGAAATAATAAAATAAATTTATATGAAGGTGTATCACTAGATAAATGGTTAGGAATTACATATAAAGAAGACCTAGAATATTTTAAAGAAGAAATAAATGAATTAATTGAAAAAGGTGATTATCCAAATAATCTATGGGGGTAAAATGAAAGAAAAAATAGATAAACTAATAAGAGAAATAAATAATGCTAATGATGCATATTACATTCATGCAAATCCTATTATAACTGATAATGAATATGATAGTTTAATGAGAAATTTAATTAAATTAGAAGAAGAGTATCCAGAACTTAGTAATCCTAATAGTCCTACTAAAAGAGTAGGGGGAACAAAAATAGATGCATTTAAAAAATTAGTTCATAGTGTTCCTATGTTATCAATACAAGATGCTTTTAATTATGAAGAACTTATAGATTTTGATAAAAAAATAAAAGAAGTATATAAAGATGCAGAGTATGTATGTGAACTTAAAATAGATGGTTTAAGTGTATCACTTCATTATGAAAAAGGAATTCTTATAAGTGGAGCTACTCGTGGTGATGGAACTACTGGTGAAAATATTACAGAAAATGTAAAAACTATTAAAAATATACCACTTGTATTAGATAAAGAAATGGATATCGAAGTGCGTGGTGAAATATTTATGAATAAAGCTACACTTAATGTCTTAAATAAACAAAGAGAAAAAAATAATGAACCATTATTTCAAAATGTAAGAAATGCAGCAGCGGGTTCTGCAAGGCAGTTAGATCCTAAAATATGTGCTAAAAGAAACTTAGATAATTTTATATATCATTTACCTAATCCTAGTATTTATAATTTAAATTCACATGAAGAAACTTTGAAGTTTATGAATGAGTTAGGTTTTAAAGTAAACGATAAAAGAGCACATGTTAAAACTATTGAAGAGGTAATAAAGTTTATTGAAGGAATTTCTGAAATAAGAAAAGATTTACCATATGAAATAGATGGCATAGTTATTAAAGTAGATAATTTAGACATGCAAAATAATTTAGGATTTACTGCTAAGTATCCTAAGTGGTGTAGAGCATATAAGTTCCCTGCTGAAGAAGTATTAACTAAATTAGAAGATATCATATTTACAGTAGGTAGAACTGGTCAAATAACACCAAATGCAGTATTAACACCTACATTAATAATGGGTTCTACTGTATCAAGAGCAACTCTTCATAATGAAGATTATATTAATGAAAGAGATTTAAAAATAGGGGATATAGTGTCTATAAGAAAAGCGGGAGATGTAATACCTGAAGTAATAGATTCTATTAAAGAAAGAAGAACAGGGTCTGAAAAAGATTTTGTTATGATTGATGTATGTCCTATATGTAATAGTAAGTTAGTTAAACATAGTGATAAAGTAGATTACTTTTGTGATAATTTAGAGTGTCCTGCAAGAAATACTAATTCTTTAATACATTATGCATCTAGAGATGCAATGTATATTGAAGGTATGGGATCTGAAGTAATTGAAGATTTTTATAACTTAGGATTTTTAACTAAACTAGAAGACTTTTATACTTTATATAAACATAAAGAAGAAATTAAAGAAAAAGATGGTTATGGAGAAAAAAGTATATCTAAGATACTAGATAATATAGAAAACAGTAAGAATAATTCTGTAGAAAGATTAATATTTGGTTTAGGAGTACCCGGTATAGGTAAGAAAAAAGCATTAGTTTTAGCACAGCATTATAATAACTTAGATAACTTAATTAATTCTAATTTTGAAGAACTTAAAAATATTGAAGACTTTGGAGAAATACTTGCAAATAATATAGTAAATTATTTTATAGATAAAAAAGATTTAATTGAAAACTTAAGAACTATTGGTCTTAATTTTAATTACTTAGGTAAGAAAAAAGAATATAATGAAGAAATAACTAATAAGAAATTTGTTATTACTGGTACTATTGAAGGATTACCAAGAGATGAAATAAAATCATTCATCGAAAACTTTGGAGGTAAAGTAATAGATTCAGTATCTAAAAATACTGATTATCTAGTACTAGGTGCTAATGCAGGTAGTAAACATGATAAAGCATTAAAACTTAATATATCAATATGGGATGAAGATAAAATAAAAGATATTATGTCAAAACAAAACTTAGAAAATTAATTCTAAGTTTTTTTTGTTATTCTATACAATCTAAATCATTTTTTAATTTTTTTAATTCTTGATCAATATTTTTAGATTCTGCTTCTTCTAGGTTATACCATCCAAAACCATATAACATTTCAAATAAATCTTTTTGTGCTTCGCTTATATTACAAAACATCTTATGAAATTTTTTATATAAATTGTTACAACTAGCTTCATTTAAAGCGGTAGCTATATTAACAGTCATAGCTTTTTCATTTGATAATATATCAGTTAAAAAATCTTTATCTTCCATTATTTAGAGTCTCCTTCCAATATACTTATTAAATCATTTACATGTGTTGTATGCATATCAATTAAAGATTTAAACTTAGTTACAATAGTTTCATCAGTAATATCAGAAATATAATAATTAAGTTTTTTAATAATATTCATATTCCAGTTAAACATATCACATATATAAGATAAATCTTTACTAGATATCATTTTAGGTACTTTATTCATTTTTTCATTCCTTTCATAATTTAGTATAAATAATTACAAAAAAAATATACTAACTTTCGTTAGTACTTTTTAATCTAAATAAATTTATTGAAGGAGTATTAAGTAATCTAAATGTATAATCTTCAATACCTAAACCATTAGATACATAAATGTTCATATCTTCATAATATCCACTTGAATATATTTTAGCGTTATCTTTCTTTATAATAGAGCCTATAAAAGGTAAATTAATATAACCTCCTAAAGAGTGTCCAGTTATAAAAACACTTTCATTAGTTATATTATTAACTAAATCAGGTTCATGTATTAAAGTTATATTAAAACTACTTGTAATAGTTTCATCTATTAAATAAGAATTAGTTAAATCATCTGTGTTAGTTAAACCAGTAATAGTAATAGGGGTATTGTCTAAATAAAATAAAGGATAAGTTTTATTATCAAGTAATATAAAGTTACTGTCATCCATTATACTTTTATATAAAGTAGTATCTTTTAAATCATTATCACCATATATAGCAAATTTATATAAAGATGTTTCAATAGAACTTAAATACTTTATAATTTCACTTTTTTCTAAATCACTTATGCTATATAAATCATCAATTAAATCACCAGTAAAAAAAACTATATCAGGTTCTAAACTGTTAATTTCATTTATTAATTTATCAAAATCATCTAAATTAAAATGTTCATTATATAAAGTATCGGAAAACTGTACGATTTTTAAATCCTCAAAAGCTACAGGTAAAGAAGAATCTTCAATAGTATATTCGTTTACTTCTAAACCATTAATACCAATGTATCTAGCATAAATAACAATTAAAATTATTATTAATATAACAACAAATATAATTTTCTTCATACTATTTCTCCTAGTCTAAAATAATATTATCATAATTTTAAAAAAACATCAATTTGCTATGTTGTGTTTACAATATTTTTATGATAAAATTAATTATAGAGGAGAGGGCGTAGAAATGAAAAAAATATTATTAATATTTGTTATGCTTTTAATACCAAGTGCAGTTAGTGCAGTTAATACGTGTTCAACTGAAGAACAACTTGAACTAAAAAATGCAGCAAATTTAATTAAAGTTAGTTATGAGGAAAATTATGATATAGTAGATTTAACACAATCAGATTACTATGATGAATTAACAGAAGAAGAAAAACAAATGGAGTATAAAACATACTATTTTGATATTTCTATTTTAAATATAACTGAAGATTTGTATGTAGAAATTGAAAATAATATAAATTCTGAAGTTGAAATTATTCGTTATTCAGATACTGATAACGGAAAGTATATATATAAGTGGAGAAATTTAGCTAATGTAGCTACTTTTACATTCACAGTAAAATCTTCAAGTAATACAAATTGTGAAGGTGAAGGATATTCAATTAAATATTTGACAACACCAATGTATAATATATATGCAGATTCAGAAACTTGTATAGAAAATCCTGATGCAGATGTATGTCAAAGATATATTTCAATAAAAGGTTTTGATGCAGCAATGTTTAATGAATACTTTGAAGACAAAAACGATTCAGAAGATGATAAGGATGAAGAAAATAGTTCAGAAACAGGAAGTTTTCTGGATTTTATAATAGATAATAAAGTTTATTTTATAATAGGAACTTTAGTTGTAGTTATAGGGGTGACGACAATTGTGATAGTGCAGAAGAAAAGGAGTAAAATATAATGAAAAATATTAAAATATTACTTGTCTTTTTAGTAGCATTATTTGTTATTAAAGTAAATGGAGTAAACGCAATTCAATTAAATGACAGTGTTTCATTAACGTCGTCAGGTGGAGATACAGGAGTAAATATTTATCAATATAATCCACAAAGAAATGAAGTGGTGAAAACAACTGATCTTATAGAATATAAATATGTAGTTGGAGAAACCGGAGGTTTTGCTTGGTGTATAGACCCTGCTACTCACAATGCTAATGCTAGTAGTTTGATAGTGAAAGAAGAAATAACTGATTCAGGTATTTTAGCAATACTTGCTGCAAATTCATCAGACTATTGGGCTACATTAATAGCGTTAAGAACATACAATTATAAAGCAAATATTTATCCATTTAATCCAATAACTATTTCAAGTCGTGTAGATGAAATGACTGCTTATGAAAATTTCGGAATATATGGAAATAGTCTTTCAGAGATTGGTGATAATTTTAAAGGGTCATTTATAAATTTTGCAGATCCAATGGTTTCATCAGATTCACAAATATCAACTCTGATTGAAGCAGAAAGATTGTTAAAACTTGCTGAAAGTGGATCTGGTTCAAATATTACTGCTTATTTATTGGCAGATACATCTGGCGGAAATCAAAGATATATAGCAGTTGGTGAACCAAGTGAAGAAGAAGAAGAAGAAGTGCCTGATTGTCCAATTAATTTTGATTTACCTACAGAATGTGTAGATCCTGATGCTGAAACAGTTACAGGAAAAATTGAAGAACCATCTGATATAGAAAATTGTATAGTAGGTAATGCAGATAGACAAAACTATTGTGATACTTCAGTATCTAATAACTCGTACTGTGCAGTATATTGTAAAGAAGATTATTCAGAAATCAGATATTCTGGAGCACAAGATGTTAATAGTGGAAGATATTTCCAAGTTACTGCCAAAATAAGTGGTGTTAAAACATGTTATGCTGATGTAGATGTGACTGGATTTAAATCTGATATAAGTACATTAAGTGCAAGAGTGGAAGAGTTGCAAAAAACTTTAGCTTCTGCGCCAGGAAATAAATCTACAGCTGAAGGACAATTATCATTTTGGCAAAGGCAAACAGCATCACCTACAGGCTATGACCAGGATTTAATAAATGCGAATATAGCTAACTATCAAAGTGCTGTAAATAATTGGCAGTCAGTTATAGATACATATCCAGCGAGAATAGAAGAAACAAATAAAGCTATTGAAAAAGCTTTCACAGAAATAGATGCTTGTAGTACTTGGGAAGTATCATTTGATTCAATTCCTATAATAACTTATGAATATGATGAGGAATATGAAAATAATATAGCTAGTGAAGACAAAAAACTTGATACAACTCTTGAAGACTTTGGAAGCACCGAAACAATATTGAATTGTGCTGGAAGTACAAACTCTGAATATACATCTTGTAGTAGTGCTGCTAACGATCAAACTAAAATCACATATACATATTGTACAACTACTAGTTGTGAAACTAGAACAGGTAATTATAGTAATGCAATTCATGTAGCGAAAAAAGCTGATAAAAACATTGAATACAAAGCGCCTGAAATATTTTATAATACTTATCCAAATGGAAATATAATATATGGAGAACCTACAGATCCAAATGTTGAATATGATCAAATTGATGGATTACCAGTTTCATTAACAACAGATGCTGGATTACATAATTTTAAATTCACAATATCGAATTTGGGTGAAAAAGCAGATTGTACAGCAGGAAGATTTGACGAAGAAGACGATTTTGTAACTGAAAATGAATATGTATGTTATTACAAAGTTAATTGTCCAGATTGTAAACCGGGTGTTGATATAACAATACCAGAAGTTTGTCCAAACTGTATATTCCAATTTGGTATAATACAATTATATTTTAGAACTATAAGTACTGATTCATTTAATCCAAATGATAGAGAAATCGGATATAACTTCTCTGTAGATGACATTAAATATGGATTTATTAGCGCGAAAGCAGAAGAAACTTTAGGAGGAGAAGGAAGTTCTAATCCAGAGGGTGGTATTCTAGGAGTTGGGGACCCTTATGGAGGAGAACCAACACTTACAGTAAATCTTACTCCAGGACTTGCAAATGAAATAAGAAAATATAACGATGATAATTCAAGTTATGCTAATGACACATTAACTTGTGAAGATTATAATGAAGATCATAAAAACATATTCTGTTACAGTAATGTTTTAGGTGATTGGGCAGATGACTATCCTGAACAATTTACATTCATTGGCGGAAGTCAATCAATAAGAAATGATGTTAATAAATATTGGACAGTGTTCAATGAAGATTTACCAGTTCCAGGACCAACAAGCGTTGGTGGACCATCATGGAAGTAAGAGGGGTAGAGAATAAATGAAAACAGCTTTTTGGGGATATTGGTTAGTAATTTTAGGTGTATTCATTGTAATAGTTATGTTATTAATACAAAATGTTACAACAGGGAATACACAAAGTTACTCAATGATTAAAGAAATCACTGAAGCGGCGATGATAGACGCAGTAGACTACGGTTATTATCGCCAATACGGTGAAGCTAAAATAAATAAAGAAAAATTTATGGAAGTTTTCTTAAGAAGACTTTCTGAATCAGGAAATGGTTCAACAACTTATAAAGTTGAATTTTATGAATTATACGAAGCACCTCCAAAAGTAAGTGTTAAAGTATCTAGTAGTTCTAGTACATTTAATATAATGGGTGATGCTGACAGTTTTGATATAGTTAATACAATAGATGCTATATTAGAAGGTAATTAAGACAGTGAAAGGAGAATAAAATGGGAAATTTACTAGGTGGATTTAAAAGATTTTTTTCTAATAAAAATACAGTAACTATTTTAGCTGTTATAGCAGGGGTTTTAGTATTATGGTTTTTCTATAATATGAGAGTTAATGAAGCAATTACGTTAATCAAAATTCCTTATGCTAAAGAAGAAATTGGTGCTACTGAAGAAATAACTGCAGAACACATTGGATATATGGAAGTATCAAGTAAAGTTTTAACTCAATCTGATAATGCTGTAATTCAAAGTGAACAATTATTAATAGGTAAATATGTTACAACAGGTACATCAATACCAGAAGGAGGAATGTTTTATTCATCACAAGTAGTTGAAAAAAATGAACTTCCTAATGCAGTATTTGATGATATACCAACAGGACATACATTATTTACATTAAGTGTAAATAATAATTCGACTTATGGTAACTCAATTTATCCTGGAGATAAAATAGATTTATATGCTAAATTTACAGATGATTTAGGAATAATTAACTTTGGTAACTTTATTTCTAGTATAGAAGTTTTAGCAGTAAGAGATTCAGGTCAAAATGATGTATTTGAATCAACTGAAACAAAAGTATCAGCTTACTTACTGTTTACAGTTCCAAACGAATTATTTGGTTTATTATCTACAGCTATAGATCATAATGTAGAAATAATACCAGTTCCAAGAAATAAAGAGTACACTGAAGAAGGGGCAGTTACTCAAATTGAAAGTCAAGAAATTAGAAATTATATAGAAGTTAAATCGAATTTTACTGATCAATAAAAAAGGTGGTGGCTAGCGTGAATGATGCAATATTTTCACAATTAGATTTTGGTCCTATTAAGGAATTCTTAGAAGATGAAAACGTAACTGACGTTTCATACGGTAATGGAGGCCAAATACATTTAAAAACACTAGATAAAGGTGTATATAGAGTTGAAAGACCTGCTATTAATAATCAATTAATGGAAAAATTGGCCTTTCAATGTTCTAATGTAATGGGTACAACATTTAATATGGCGCACCCTTTTTTAGATGCAGAAAGT
>CAYJPM010000016.1:0-12462 GCA_964372145.1 uncultured Muribaculaceae bacterium
TATAAAGCTATATAACAAAAAAAGCACTTAATTCACTGATATGAATTAGGTGCTAACCACAACAGGTAAGTGCTTAACATCTACTTTAGGCACTTCCTTTTTATTTTATGTAAGTTTTTCTTACATATTCATAATAACATAATTTAGTAACAAAATCTAGTTTAACTTATTGACTATTATATATATTAGAATTCAATTAAGTTGTATTCTTTAGATCCTAAACCTATTTCTTCAGCATAATCTAAAGTGATAGTAGCAACTTCAAATTTATGATTTTCATTATCTTTTTTAAATAAGTCATAAGTTGCTTGATCTATAGCAACTGGATCAGTTGAAACAAGAATACCTATATTTTTAGCTATCGGCATCATATGTGATCCATTACAATCACATTCACTCGTAATATCAAAAGCATATTGAACATAAATATTATTTTTATCAAGTTGAGCAGCATAAGCATATTCTGCTAATTTTTCATGAAAGTTTGATGTTTTCCAACTATTAGTTATCGCATTAACAGGGCACACTGGAGTACAAGATGCACATCCTACACAAATACTTTCATCTATAACAGCACTATCTTCTATTTTAATAGCGTTAACTGGACATTTATTAACACATATCCCACATGATATACAAGCATTTGAATCAATTACAGGAACACTATCCGAATGTTGATGAAGTTTACCTCCCCTAGATGCAAATCCCATAGCAAGTTGTTTTATAGCACCACCAAATCCAGCCATACCATGACCTTTAAAATGAGATATAATTATAAAATTTTCATAATTTTTATATTTATCTCCAATTTTACATGATTTAAAATTTTTAAGATTTACTTCTATTTCATTATACATATTTTCATCTTCACCGTCTGCGATGATTATTTCTAAATCATTAAATCCATGTTCTTTCGCTAACTTTATATGAGTATCTGTATTAGTACGTTCACCTTTATATAATACATTAGTTTCTATATAACAAGTATCATTATTATTTTCTTTTAAATATTTTTTGATACCATCAAAATATTGAGATTTGATATAAGTAGTATTACCTTTTTCACCAAAATGCACCTTTAAAGGCACAGTTCCCTCTAATATTATATTTTCATCTCTAGTAATATTATTTAACATTTCATAAACAATACTATTTACATCTTCATTTAATTCTTCTAATTTTTTAAAATATACATTTTTCATTTTTATTCCCTCAACAAGTATTATAGCATATTTCTATTTATTTTATTAAATTGCAACCAAATTTATACAAAATGCTAGTAATTGTTGATAGTGCAACCAATATTATTTATAATATAATTTATGTGGAGGCGAAGATTATGAAGTTTTGTGATAAGTTACCTAAACTTAGAAAAGAACATAATTTATCCCAAGAAAATTTAGCGGAGAAACTTAATGTTTCCAGACAAGCTGTATCTAAATGGGAATCAGGTTCATCATATCCTGATATGGAAAAAATGATAGAAATGTGTAGGATACTAAATTGTACATTAGAAGATTTACTAGATGATGGCACAATTGGTAAAAAAAGAAAGGATAATAAAGAAGAAATTGGTAATGAAAATTATATAGAATCATTTTTTAAATATGTAACTAAAATATACAATATGTTTACAGCTATGAGTTTTAAACAAAAAATAAGTTTCTTTTTTGAAATGACAATAGCTGCTTTATTATTATTTGTAATTGGTGGTTTGATATATATGTTTATAGATAATATTATATTTATACCATTATATATTAATTATATTACGTTCATGTTTAGAAATTTATTAACTGTATTTTTAAGTATCACTGGATTAGTAATATTTATTCATATATTTAAAATTAGATATTTAGATTACTATATAACAATTGAAGATAACACTATTGAAGAAAAGATTGTTGAAAAAGAAATAGATGAAAAAAAAGTTATTAAAGAAAGAAAAAAAGAAGTAATAATTATAAGAGACCCAAAAGATAAAAAATATAATCTGTTCAATTTTATAAATAATATATGGATAATATTCTTGAAAATATTTACTTCATTTATGTTAATGGGAGTAACAAGTTCATTTATAGTCATTTTAATATCTATAGTAATAATTGGATATTTTACTATATATCATATTATGTTTTTATTTGTATCACTCTTTTTAGTAGGTATATTACTTCTTAATAGTTTATTTATATATATATTCTTTAATTTTATATTTAATAGAATAAATAACAAAAAATTTATGTTTATATCACTTATAGTAGCCATAATTGTAATGGGGATAAATATTGGTATTACCACTATTAGTATATTAAATATTGAATACTATGAATCTGATTTTAATGAATTAGAAACTAAAATACAAACTAAAGAATATACTTTAGAAGAAATTGAAATATTCATTAAAGAATATGAACTACAAAAAGGATATTATATAAATACTAATATTATTTTTGATAATGATATAAATCAATCAAAAGTTGAATTTCAAACTAAAACAGAAAAATTTTATTTTGAAATAATAGATGATTACTATTATACATATTATAATGGTAATACTAATGTAAATGAAATGTTTAATTTTATAATAGATAATCTAAAAAACAATAAATTACCTATAAATTTTGAAGATTTACGTGAATATAATGAAATTAATGTATATATAAGCGAAGAAAACTATAATAATATAAAAGAAAAGTTGAATATTAATTGATTTTATGTTAAAGTATATTTAGATTTAATTACTAGTTCCAATTTTTCAAACTATTAACTAAATTAAATGTTGTAAAGGAGGACTATTAATGAACACTGAATTCAAAGACAAAACTATCGTATGTCAAGATTGTAAAGAAGAATTCGTTTTTTCTGCTGGTGAACAAGAATTTTTCGCTTCTAGAGGTCTTGAACAAGAACCAAAAAGATGTAAATCTTGTAGAGATGCTAGAAAAAATAATTTCAATAACAGAAGAAACAATGAAAAATCAGGAAACTAATCCTGATTTTTTTTTTGCTTAAATTTAAATACCTATAGATGAACTATGAAATCCATTTAAACTTAATGATAAATAGCGCATTGGAATATCAATAGCTATTTTTTCAAGTTCACCATTATATGATTTATAAATATCTACAGTTCCATTTATATCTGAATAATTTTTCAAAACTAATTCAGTTTCAGAATCTATAATTTGAACATTATATACATCCTCATATAATATTTTGTCACTATCAGAGTATGAAGACACATCACAAGAATTCCATTTACAAGAATGATAATAATAAGTATCCGTTCCAAAACTATAGGAATACATTACATCTGTAAATGATTTTATTTCTACCCCATTTTCTAAAAATTTTACATCATATACACTGTCATCATTGTAATCTTTACTTACATAATATTGAAAAATAACACCGTCATTTGTAGCCGCATCTACATCCGATGCAACATTTTTAATATCAAAATCTTCAGTATTCATATAATATATAGATCCCTCATCAGAATAAAAATACACATCATTATTATTCATTATATTAGCTGAAAATAAATTGACATTTTCATCTAAATTTAATATTTCATTTTCATTTCCAATCATATAATTAATAACATTATATTTATCAAAATAATCATATATAGTAGAACCATCTTCTAAAGCACTTAATATTTCTGTCATTTTAATCTTTTTAGAATCATCAATGGATTGATATATAATAGAATTATTATCATAATTAGCACCCAAAACCTTAATAACATTAGAAACTAATAATTCTTCCTCTTCATCTATACTATATTTATAAACATCATAAGTAGTTTGATTATTATAATTATTTATTTCGGTAATTTTATCACTTACATCTAATTCAAGTTCAATTGAAACTACTTCATCATTCATATATTGTTCATAAGTACAATAATTATAATAGTAATAATAATAACTATTTTCACCACAATTAATTTCTCTAGTAGAAGTAATATAATCTTTACCATTTAAATCATCTTCAATAATATCATATTTATCACCAGAATCTTTAAAATACACAAATTCAGTATAATCACTATTGTAATATACTAATGCATCTACATCCACGATAATTTTATTAACATCCTTACTATTTATATCATATTTATAATAAGTACTTTTACCACTGCTTGAAGACATAACAGAATAAAATATATATTTTTCCTTAGTATTTACCCTAAGCAAATCAATATCACTTGCTACTTTTTCTAAAGAATTATTATCACCAATAGTAAATATATATGTTTCTTTATCTACATTATAAGGATCATGATAGTTATAATCATCTCCATAATTATAATCTGAAGGTAATACTGAAAAAATTATTTTGTCATCAAAAGTAGAATCAATTATAATTTTTTCATCATAGTCAATTTCATAAATCTTATCTCTAGTATTTTCTTTAATATTATGAGTATAAAAATTATTATCATCATCTTGAAAAATAATATATTCATCATTCGTTATAAAATAAAACTTATTATCTTTTGAATAATCACTTTGCATATTAGTAGCTATTTTTTCTTTCTCATTAGTTACTAAATTATATAAATACAATTCACTTCCATTTGTATAAGCAAATAAATCAGTGTTATCATTCGCAAAAGATACTTGTAAACTATCTTGTAATTCAATATCATAATCTTCTTCTAAAACTATTTTTTCTAAAGTATCGATATCTACATATACTAATTTATCATCCTCAGCAAATATTAAAGGATCTTCTAATAAACCTAAATCTTCATTCTCTATAATTTCTTTTTCGTCATTATTCTGAGTATTTAAATAATAAATTACTCCTACTACCACTCCAATTACCAGTACAATTAATAATATTTTCTTTTTATTATCTCTTATTATTTTAATAATATTTTCTAACTTCATTACACTCAACCTACTTTTACCAATATAATAACACAACTTAATATTAATATCTAAAAAAAACTATACTCCTTTACATAAAGAAATACAGTTTATATTTTTTAGAATAGTTTTAATTTAACAAACGCATTCAACGAAAGTATCATTTAAACATCTTATACTACATAAGCAATTAGTATCCATTGTAAAGAACGAAGTTGTACCTACATATGGATAAATACTTGTAGTATCTGGATTAGCTACTAAAACTCTAAATGTAACACAGTCACAATCAATTTTTTCTACTCTGAATACTGGCGAACAGTTATCAGTAAGAGTTGCATCAGCACAATTTATAATTGATTCTTTACTTGTTGGAACTGACCAAGGACTACCATTACCTCCGCAAGTATACAGCATTACTGGTCGTGTATTACATACTAAGCAATTTGGTCCTCCACCTAATACTGGTCTATCACAAGTGTCTAAACAATTTTCAGGACAAGCATTTTGCTGTAAAACTAAAATTACATTTAAAATATCTTTTAAGCAATTAGATGATTCATTATTCATATTTTCACCCTTTCTATTTTCACTATTAATTTATGGTTAATTTTTAATAATGTGATTGATATATGCCTATATTTAGTTTATTATATAAACATAAGGAGAATATAATGAGTTTAATTAAATGTCCAACATGTTCAAAAGAAATAGATAAGAACACAAATAAATGTGTACACTGCGGAAAATTGTTTGTGAAAATAAATAATACTAACTGTAACAAAAAAACTTCAAGTACATTAGATTGTTTATTACTAATAAAAATATTTATAATTATTGTTAGTATATGTGTGATAGCATCAAATATATATACTATAATAAAAACTGACCAAATTATTCTGATTTTAATAATACCTTTAACAATTTTAGGTGCATTCATTTTCTTAACTATAATAAATTGGATGTCTTTAATTTTAGAAAATTTAAACGACATATCTAACAAACTTTAGTAAATAAATTGTTAATTATATTATTTTATAGTATAATTATATTGGTGATAGAAGATGGAAATATTTTTTCAATATTTAATTATAGGTATTATTTTAGCAATTATTTTGCTAGTAGTAATTAAGCTAAATAAAAAAGGTTTTGACATTGAAGCAAATAAGTTAATAACTTATTTAGGTGGTAAAGATAACATCGTTAATGCTGAATGTAATATGAGTAGATTAAAAGTAATTTTAAAAGACATAACAAAAGCAGATAAAGATGCTATACAAAAACTTGGAGCTAAAGGTGTTGTTGAAATAGATAATCAATTAAAAATTATCTTTGACAAAAAAGCTAGAACATTAAAAAAATATATCGAAGATTTATTCTAAGATATTTTTTTTTACAATATTTCAACATTGTATATATCATTTATTTTTATTTTTTCACCATTAAAAGTTAATAATGCATTATTAGTTTTACCTACTATAGTTTTTTCAACAATTCCATCTTTAGTAGTAATTAACACTTTTCTACGATATATATAACTTCTAGAATCAAATATATCCTTAATTTTCATAGATAAATTACGATTATCTATTTTTTTTATCATTTTATTTGAATTACATTCTTTTTGAAAATTATCAAATTCTTTATTTATAGGATTTACAAACACTCTTGGTAAATCATTCATTCTTATCACCTTAATATAAAATATGATAAAAACTAGATTTTTGTACCATAATATATATATGAAATCAAAAAAAAAATACATTTCTATATTATATATTTTCATTATAATGATATTTAGTTTACTATGTATGAATAATGCAAGATTAATAGACCCAATTTATAATAATCACTTAACAAAACAATTAATTTGGTTTATTGTTGGTTTTATTATTTTATTAATATCAAATAAAATTAATATAAATATAATTTTTAAATATAGTATGCTTTTCTACATATTTACAATAATACTACTCGTATTAGTTTTATTTATTGGTATAGAAGTAAATGGCGCTAAAGCATGGTTTGATTTCAAATATTTTTCATTTCAACCTAGTGAATTAACTAAATTAAGTTTAGCAATATTATTAAGTAATATTACACTTAAATACAATAAAGATAGAAAAAATGAATTAAAATATATTATTTATATAACACTTTTAACTATTATACCGTCATTTTTAGTGTTTATAGAACCAGACACAGGTGCAATTATATTTTATGGAATAATATATATAACATGCTTATTTAATGCTAAGATAAATAAAAAATGGTATATACTACTTATTACAAGTATTGTATTACTAATTATAATATTTAGTATATTATATATTTTTTATCAAGATGTATTAATTAATTTAATAGGAACTTCATTTTTTTATAGAGTTGATAGATTAATAAATTTTACAGACAACTATCAAATAAATAATGCTTTAACATTAATAGGATCTTCATCATTTTTTGGAAATGGTATAAATAACATAACTTTATTTATACCAGAAGCTCCAACTGACTTTATATTTGCATATAATATTGGTAACTATGGTTTATTTGCAGGAATAATAACAATTATATTATATTATTTATTAATTCATAATTTTATTAATTTAAATAAAAAAGCAAACAATAAATTATTTGCTAATATATTTTTAAGCATTTTCATTTTTCAAGTCATATATAATATTTTAATGAATGTTGGTTTATTACCAATCATGGGAATACCACTTCCATTTTTATCTTATGGAGGAACTACCCTTCTTATATATTTTATGTTCCTAAGTATATATTATAAAATAGTCTAATACTTAGGTGGATAAGGATAATAATAATTATAACTAGTTTGTCCATACGGATAAGCTTGATTATAATAAGTAGGCGCAGGAGTTACATATACTGGTCTAGGACGTGTTACTGAAGCTACTGCTCCACCTGCTAAAGCACCAAACAAAAATGGTGCAGCAAAGAAAAATCTGTCTCCTTCTTTATTTAATGGTTTATACATAGAATTATATTTATTTTGATTATACATAAAAAAATTCTCCTTTCATAATATAATATGATTAGAGAATTTTTATCTTAGTTATACATGCCTAAGTAATAATTTTTTTTACCTTTTTTTATAACAATAAGTTTTTCTTCTATTGCATCTTTTTTTAATATAACTTCATCATAAGAAGTTATTTTTTTATTGTTTATAGAAATAGCGCCAGCTTCTAACATTTCTCTTGCTTCTCTTTTACTTGAACATATTCCGTATTTAACTAATAATTCATTTACAACTATTTCTTCTTCAATAATATCAATAGTTTTCACACCTTTAAATGAACTTATAATTTCTTCAGATGTAAGTTTAAAAATATTTTCACTAAATAAACTTTCGCTTATTTTAACTGCTTTTTCATAATCTTCTAGACTATGTAAATTAGTAATTATTTCTTTAGCTAAAGTTTTTTGAGCTAATCTATTCTCTGGTTTTTCCTTTTGTAATTTTTCTATTTCATCTATTTCTTCTTTAGATAAGAAAGTATAAATTTTTAAATAATGAATAATCATTTCGTCATCCAAATTTATAAAATATTGGTATAATTCGTATGAAGAAGTTTTATTTTTATCTAACCATAAAGCATTTCCTTCAGATTTACCAAATTTATTTCCGTATTTGTCTACGATTAAAGGCATTGTAAATCCATTAACTTCCTTATTTAATTTTTTCTTAATTAATTCTATACCAGTAGTAATATTACCCCATTGGTCAGAACCTGCAACTTGCATAGTTACACCATAATTTTCAAATAAGTGTAAATAATCAAAACCTTGAATTAACATATAAGAAAATTCAGCATAAGTAATACCAGAATCTATTCTTCTTTTAATTATATCTTTATTTATCATATAACTTAAATTTAAATATTTACCAGTATCTCTTAAAAAATCTAAAAATGAAATATTCTTAAACCAATCATAATTATTAACTATAGTTGCTTTTCCATCTAAAATATAATCTACTTGATTTCTTAAACTTTCTAAATTTTTATCTAATGTTTCTTTAGATATTATTTCTCTTTCAGCTGTAGGTCTAGGATCACCAATTAAACCAGTAGCACCACCAACTAGTAATATAGGTGTATGACCAGCATTAGCTAGTCTTTTAGCCATAACTAATGATGAATAGTGTCCTAAGTGTAATGAATCAGCTGTAGGATCAGTCCCCCAATAAAATGTAAATGATTCACCATTTAGTTTTTTTTCTAAATCTTCACTAGCAACATCTTTTATTAAACCTCTCCATTTTAATTCTTCGTATAATTTCATAATAATCACCTTTCTTATAATATATCTAAAAGTTCTTCCAAACTTTTTATATTTTTATATTCCGTTTCTACATTGTTATAATTACAATATATATAATTCATACCTATTCTATGAGGAGTTTCTATATCATTTACAATACTATCTCCAATCATAATACATTCATTTAATTCATAAGGAATACATATTTTTCTAAATACTTCTTCACTAGGTTTTCTACCTAAATTGTCAACACCGTAAACTTCTTTAAAATATTTCAGTAAATCTACTTTTCTTAATCTATTCTTTTGATCTTCATTAAACCAATTAGATAAAGCATATATTTCATATTTACCACTTAAATACTTTAATACTTTATCAGTATTTTTATTAATTAAAGTACTTGCATCACCATACATTTTTCTTACTTCTAATAAATGTTCTTCATTTAAATTTATATCTAAATTATTTTTTAAAAATTCAGACACTTCTTTATTACTATAACTCTTACCAGTTGCTTCAAACTTTTCTAAGACCATATATAAATCTCTAGAATCAAAATTAAAATAATCATTTTGTTTTAAAAATTCATTATATACTTTAAAAACATCTTCATCAGACTTAAGTAAAGTCTTATCAATATCAAATATTATTCTTTTTATCATTTTTTCTCCTAAAATAAAAAAACACAAATTAATTAGTAAGGACGACTAATGCCGCGGTACCACCTTAATTTATGTTTTAACATACTCTTTAAATTTTAACGATTTTAAACCGATTTAGCTCCAGAGTTGTAAATTCTTTCATCACTAACAATAACATTATAACTAATATATTTAATTAAATCAAGTATTAATATACTTCCTGTACTACCGCAATTATCATTGGCTTACATTCAGTTTCATGATATAAAAATTTACTTAATTCATCTCTTATTTCTATTTTAATATTATTAAAATCAACATACTCTGGTGTAATATTTCTTGTTATTACCTCTAAAGCTTTAGCCTTAATTTCTTCAATTAAATCATGTGAATCTTTAATATAAACAAATCCTCTAGTAGTAACTTCTGGTCCTACTAATAATTCTTTTGTTTTCTTAGAAATAGTAGCACTAATTAAAACTATACCATTTTCAGATAACATTTCTCTATCTTTAATAACTAAATTTCCAATGTCATCATTTGAATTACCATCTATTAAGATAGCTCCTGTTTTAACTTTTTCTACTTTATTTAACAATTTTTTATTTTCAATAGTTATTGCTTCTCCATTTTGTTTTAAAATAATATTTTCAGGAGCAATACCTAAACTACTTGCTAAATTTGCATTACCTACCATATATCTATATTCACCTTTAACAGGCATATAGTATTTAGGATTCATAAGTTTCATCATTAACATTAAATCTTCACTTGAAGAATGATGAGATATTATTTTTCCTTTAGGAATACTAATAATATTACATCCAAACATAGCAAATTCATTTTCTAATTTTACTAATAATTTTTCAGTACTATCATCTCTTGGTTCAGCTAAAATAATTGTATCATCCTTTTTAAGATTAATAAATTTATCATATCCATTTAAAATTTTATTTAAATTAGCATATGGATTAGTTCTATCATCAGATATTAATATAATTGCATTACTATCATTTAAGTTACTTAAGTCACCTAATAAATCATCACTAAAATCTAAATAACCTTCTGTTTTAGAAAAATTAATAACATTTTGTAATTTTTTTCCCATAACAATAATTTTACGATGTTTATTTGCTGCTGCAGTAAATATTTCTCCTATTGTATATAAATGATAAGGAAGAACAGAAAATATAATTCTTTTTTCATTATGATTTATAACATCTTTAAAGAAATCAACTAAATGATGATTCGGAGAAGTATGTCCTTTCTTTTCAGAAAATATTGATTGATTTAATAAACATAAAACACCTTGTTTTCCAACATACGCTATTTTACCTAAATCCATGTCATAAGCACCATTCATAGTTGGATCTATAACAAAATCTCCAGTATAACATATTGCTCCATCTAATGTATTAATTACATACATAACTGAATCTGGAGTACTATGAGAAACAGCAATTGGGAATACTGAAACAGAACCCATATTAATTTTTTTATGCGCTGTTATTTCAATAATATTATTGCTATTAACACCATCTTCTAATAATACAAACTTCGTAAACTTAGTTGCATATATTTTTAAATTAGGAATTTCTTTTAGTAAATCTTTAACTGCTCCTACATTTTCTCTATGTCCATGTGTTAAAAATAACCCTTTAATTCTTTTTTTATTTTCTATCAAATAAGTAAAATCAGGTATAATATAATCAATACCTAATAAATTACCACTTGCATATTTTAAACCGCAATCAAATATAAATAATGAATTATCTATATCAATCACATAAGCGTTTTTTCCATCTTCGTCTAATCCGCCCAAACCAAAAATTTTAATTTTACTCATAATTATCACCTCTAATAAATTTTTCTAAAAGTTAATTGGTGAAGTAATTATATCAGATATTTGTATTTTTTGCAAATTTACTCTTTAATCAAGTTACTTAAGAAAACTAAGTTGTATTCCTTAAATTTTATTTCTTGTATTAATAATTTAAACTTTTCTAATTCTAGTTCATCAGTTATAACTATTATTTGTCCACTTTCTAAATCATTTTTTACTTCCAAATAATTACTATTATTAACATAAATACTAGGTTTTATTAAGTAATATTCATGCTTTCTACATATTTGTTCAATATCTTCAGTAACCAAACATAATTTATTATTAAGTAGTTTATTTATTCTATTAAAATTTGTTGAATCATTATTTATTTGTTCTAAAGTACTATTTATATTATATTCTTCATAATCAATTAACTTGTTTGCAATTATGTTATTATCAACTATATAATTTTCAATATTAATATTATTATCTATTATTATAGAAATATTCCTATTCAACTTATTTCCACTTATTATATATTTATCAATATTATCTTTTAAACTTATTGCTGGTAATATCAAATCATAGATTAAATAATAATCATTAAAATTATTAATCTTTTTCATATTATGATAGCTATTAAATACATTTACTACTTTACCACTTACTCCAGGTATTATATTATCATCGGTTATAACAGCGTTAACACTATCTATATTATAATTATCACTTAAAAGATCTATTTCCCCCATCAAAGTATTTTGACTAGCTAATATATTATTTATTTGATTAATATAATAAAATGAAAATAAAAATATACTTATTA
>CAYJPM010000016.1:12472-20508 GCA_964372145.1 uncultured Muribaculaceae bacterium
AGAATTTAAACATTTTCATATTTACCACCTATCTAATACTATGATATAATCAAATTATATTTGAACAATTTTTCAAATAAGGGAGGGTTTTATGGATAAACAATTAATATTAGATACAAATTTAGATGATTTTATGTTACTATTACCAAGTTTCATAAAAGGAAACATAACAAATTTTAAGAATAAAGAATTTGATGAAGATTTTGATGACGAATATGAAGAAGAATTTGATGAAGAATTAGATAATGATATAGAAAACAATACTAAAGTTACTGATTATCAAAGTAGTTATACTGAAGATTATATATATCATTTATTATGTTCCGAACATGTATACAATGATTATAAAGTAAAATTAATCAAACATATCTTTTCATATAATGCCTATATTTTTTTTAAAACTGATAATTCAAAAAGTTTCGACTTAATGATGACAGTTTTAAATTATGACAAAGAAAAATTATTTGATTTTTGCTATCAAAATTTCGAATTAGTTTACAAATTTATTGATGATTACTATACTTTTTTAGCAGATGACGAGAAATATGATGAATTAGCAAATTCTAATTTTGAATTACATATAAATAATGAAAATATTAATAACATTAAAGTAGAAAGTATTATTGATGTAATGGATTACTTTATTGAAGACTTTTTATTTTTAGACTCTGTTATGGGAAATGACTATGAAAATACTATGTTTACATTAAAACAATTTTTAATAGCTAAAGAATGCAATTTATTACCATTATTATATTTTGATAATAGTATTACAGAACTTAATAAAAGCATAAATATATATATTCAAAAATTAATTGCTGATACATATTATTATCTAGACATGTTATCTAGTAATTATGGTTTAACCCCACAAGAAGAAGAATTATTCGTATTATGTGATCTAATACTTTATAATGAACAAATTCATAAAATAAATATTGAATTACAACCATTTACTTTATTATATAATTATCATGTTAAAGTAAAAAACTATAACAGAAAAATACATCAAAACGATCCTATAAAAAGTAATATAATTAAAGAAAATATCAGAAAAAAAACTCATCCAGTATGCTGGATGAATTTATAAGACTAACTATTTTAGTCTTTTTTTTATTAAATCAGTTCCTCTTTTGGGATCAGTAAATAAAATTTCATATAATAATTTATCTTTTTTTAATTCTGAAATAAACATATACTCTTCCTCAGTAAAAGTTTTATATTTAGGTTTATCATCAATTACTACTTTAATTATTTTGTCTGTCCCTAATAAATAATCAGCACTTACACCTAAAACTTGTATAAGTTCAATTATATTTTCTAAATTAGGATTACGCGTTTCTTTTTCATAACAACAAATCGCAGATTTACCTACTCCTATAAGATTACCTAATTCTTCTTGAGTTAAATTAATTTCTTTTCTTCTATTCTTTAGTCTACTTCCTATTATCAAAACAAATACACCTCTAAATTTAGTATACTCATTTAAAAGTAACCTATGTGTCAACTTCACCAATAGTAAACTTTACTATTAATCTTTTTTTTCATTAGATAAAAACGTTATTTTTTCCGCTACTACTTCAGTAATGAATTTCATTTCTTTATCTTCATTTTCATAACTTTTAGATTCTAAGCGACCTTTTATTCCTACAATATCACCAGAATGACAATATTCACATGTATTAGTAGCTATAGCATTCCATAATACACATCTTATAAAATCAGTTTCATAAATACCATCTACATTTTTATAATTTCTAGAAACTGCTAAAGTAATAACTGTTCTTTTTTTATCTTTTTCCTTACAATTAACAATTTCAGGATTTTTTGTTAGTCTTCCAACTAGGACAACATTATTCAACATGCTACCTCCTTTCAAAAAAAATTTATCATTATATAATTATTAAGTCAAAATGACAAATTTAATAATTGCACTAAACAATTTTAATAATTGTATTTTTACATATAATTTGTTATTATATATATAGTAGAGGTATATATGAACAATCCAATAAGTTTTATTGCGGCTAAAAATGAACAACACTTTGTTAGTTTACAAAATACTAAAACTGAAAATAATAACAGTTTCATTTTAATATACCCTAATATTAAAGAATTTAAAATTGAGAATAACATAATAAAATATCAAAATTATGAAATAAACTTAGGAAACTTAGAATTGTACAGTTTAGATTCATCAATATTTTCTTTGGAAATATCTGAGATTTTATTTATATTAAATAAATTATCCAAATATATAAATGATAAAGAAGGTTTCAACAAAGAAATAAATTACATGTTATTTTTACAAAGTTTAACTGAATTAAACGAAGAACATAAAAATTATATTATATATTATTTAAATGAATTCTATCATTTGAAAAAAATCACTGAAAAATTCTTTTCAAATACATTAATAAATTTATATAAAGAATTTATTATTCCAATAAGTGAAGCATATCTACATGAAAATGAAGTTGATACAAAATATAATAAACCCGCTTGCGCATTTATAAGATTATATGAAACAAATTTAATTGAAGATTCTTTTAATAATAGTTCTAATAACAACGGTCATAAGCTGGTTCGTAAAAATGGAAATCAAATTCAATTACCTTCTAATGATGAACCTTTTGGATTAAATGCTGCTGCAGGCTTCGCAAATACAATGCTAGTTATATCAGTTACAACTACGATTGGTATAACAATCGCAATATTAACAATTTTTCTAACATAAAAAAAAACAGAATTATTTCTGTTTATTTTTTTCTTTTAATATTAATATTTTTAAGAAATTAGATATTAAACTAATCATAATATATATTAATAAATATATATATATTTCGCTATGAATAATAAATGTATATCCATATATTAGTAATGTAGCTAATGAAAATACTATTATTGGACTTAATATCAAGTATAAACTAAATTTATTTTTAGAATAAAGCAATGTTGTCATAAAAATTATAATTGGGTTAAATAATGCAAATGAAGTTATAGTAAAATAACCATTATATATATCTCCTTTAAAAATTATTATTAAAAGTGGGTATATAACAAATGCTAATATATAAAATAACAATGGTTGAATTATCAATTTATTCTTTATTAAAAACGATTTATAATTTGTTTTTTTATTATCAATAATTTTTTCTTCAATAATTTCTTTCACAACTTTAGTATTAACTAATTCTTCTTTTTTATGAGTAGTTTTTTTTCTGCGATTATTAACTACATTATTAATATTTTTATTAATTTTTTTAGTATTAGTTTTTACTGGAGTAATTTCTTTCTTATCTTCAACCTTTTTACTTAATTTCTTTTTTCTATTCTTTACTACATTGTTAATATTATTATTCACATCTTTTTTTACTACTTTTTTAGAAATAGTGTCTTTTTTCATCTCAATTTTTTCAATTTTATTTTTTTTGTTTTTTTTCTTACTTACTTCACTATTTTTTTTAATATCTTTTTTGTGATTTCTTTTTTTATATTTTCTTTTTACATCGTTTTCAGTATCAACTTTTTTTGCCATTCTTACCACCTTATATAATTATATTTTAACATTAATTTTTATATTCGTAAATAAAAAAGACTTATTTAGTCTCTAATATTAATTTAATAGCAGTTTTTAACTCACCATCTAAATTTATTTCACTAAAAGCAGGAATAACAACAATATTTTCTCCAGTAGGTGCAATAAAACCTCTAGCTATTATTATCGCTTTAATTGCTTGATTTAGTGATCCAGCACCTATTGTTTGTATTTCTATTTTTTTTGTTTCTCTAAATAAACTAGCAATAGCACCTGCTACTTTATTCGGATTAGATTTTGATGATACTTTTAACATAAATTCCTCCTACTAAAATATATGTTATATTAAATAAAAAATCATCATTTACGATGATTTTTTTTATTTAACCAATTTTTACCTTCAACACTTCTTGAAATAAGCATTGCTGAAGATGAATCCCCTACTACATTTAATAATGTAGCTGGAGCATCTATAACCGCCGCTACTATAGTTAATATTGGTAGAGCCGCTACTGGATATCCCATCATTGTAATAATTAACATTTCCGAAATTGTTCCCCCACCTACAGGTACAGCAGATACTAATAAAGTTGCTAAAAGTGATATTCCAAAAACTTCCATAGTTGCACCAAAAGTATTAATACTAGTTCCAAATAATGAAACTAAAAACATTAATTTAAATACACTACCAATACTAGATCCATCTTTATGAAATCCAGTACCAAGTGACACTGTAGTTTCTGCTATATCATTTGGTACACCTATTTTTTTAGTACAATCAATATTAGTAGGAATTGATGCAGCTGATGAACAAGTACCAAGTGCCACTAAAGAACTTGGAATAATATTTTTCCAAAATCTTTTTACTCCTTTTTTCCCTGCTGAAACATATGCGAATAGTGTATATAATCCAAAAAACACAATCCCAGATGCAAATAAATATAATAAAAACATTTTTAAATATCCGACTGCAATAGTAACACCTAAATTACCAACTAATGTTGCAAAATAAGCACCTAATCCTATTGGAGCATAATACATAATAATTTTTATAAATTTCATTAAAACTTCAGTAGCTGAATCTAAAAATTCTTTAAATGCTTTACCTTTCTCTTTTGACATATTAACAGATATACCTACTAATATAGATATAAATATTAATGCTAAAATATTATCTTTACTTAAAAGTAAACTAAAGTCATTTACTGACATCATTGTCACAGTTCTTTCAAGTAAATTTAATTCTATACTTTCATCAACTATTTCATAATCTAAAGTTTCCATAATAGTATTACTATCTGCTTCATTTACAAGTGGTACAAACTTAGTTATAATAAAACCTACCAATATAGCAAGTACTGAAGTTATAATAAATACCACCACTGTACTCACTAAAATCTTACCCATTCTTTTAGGATGGTTCATCTTTGCTATTGAAGATGATATCGACAAGAATATTAATGGAACTATAGTAACTAATAGTAAATTTAAGAATAAATCTCCGAGTGGACTAATAACAGATATATCTTCTTTAAATATTAAACCTAATATTGTTCCTACTAATATACCTACTAGCAATAACACAGTAGATAAATAATTTTTTAATAATTTTTTCATTTTACTCCTCCTATTTAAATTATATTACAATTACCTATATATATATAACTACATAAATCCACACTAATATATATATATTTGATAAATCCACAACATAGAGTTATAATAACAGTGTGATGTTTATGAAAAAATATATAAAAATGAATGTTGATAACAATCAACTATCTTATGGAAATTTAAGTAAAACAATAAAATCATTAGCTAAAAATAAAAATTCAGCACTTCAAACTGAAATATTTTGTATTATATTTAATATTGATTACATAAATGATACTACAGTAAATAACTATTGTATTGGTGTAAGATCTATAAATTCAATATATAAACAAATATATTTAAATTATAAAAAAATATATAATAAAGATAATCATGTATTATTAGAAACAATTATTAATTTATTATTCGTATTAGAAGGTATAATATACTCATTTAAAAATAATGATGAAAAATTAAAATTTATAAATAACAACCAAAATATAAAAGTATTATGTAATAAACTATATAATATTGCAAAAAATGATACTTCAGTTAATAATAATTTCATAACTAAAATAAGCAATGAATATAAAGATAATAATTATTATTTATTTCTATGTGACATCTTATTTTTTACTATATTAGAAAAAAAACAACCTGTATCTGATAATGAAATAAGAACTGATATTATTCAAAATATATTATGTAATACTGATATTAGTAGTAATGAATTAGAGAAATTTTTACAATTAAAATTATCAGAAGGAATCAATTATTATCACAGTTTAAAAAAATTAGCAGACAACAATAACGCATATGCTAATTATGAACTAGGTATGAATGAATATAAAGGATTAACCGCTAATTATCCTAGGTATAATTTAAGTTTACAATATTTTGAAAAAGCAGCTAAAAAAAAACATCCTGGTGCATGTTACATGATAGCAAAATTACATATAAATAATTTAATAACAGATATTGATAATAATACTGCAATTAACCATTTAAATATAGCTGTAGAGTGTGGTAATATAGCAAGTGTTAACTTATTAGGATTAATGTATTTAAATGGTATTTACCCTATTAAAAAAGATATTCAAGAAGCTATTAAACTTTTTGAAGAAGCTACAAAATATGATTATGCATATGCTTATAACAATTTAGGAAAAATTAAAAATGATATAAATTATTATATTAAGAGTGCTGACTTAGGTGAAAGTTATGCATGCAATAAAGTAGGATTATATTACCTTAATTTAGATGAAAACACTGCTTATAAATATTTTAATAAAGCTTTAGACAACGACATAAATAATATATGCTATTATGCATATTATAATTTAGCAAAATATTTTTATTTAACTAAAGAACCGAATAAAGCATTAAATTATTTTGAAATATCTGCTGAAAACAATATAATAGAAGCAATGATAGAATTATTATATATTTATACTAATAAATATATAAATACGAGAAATAATAATATTTTAAATAAATTAAACAACTTAATCAAAAACATAGAAATACATAATAAATATAATAAAGAAATACACAAAGAAATTACCTTCAATATAAATAAAATTAAAAACAAACCTAATATTGATATTTTCTAGTATAATTTTATTAATATTGCCTATAATATTAATGTAATATTTAATATATTACGAAATAAAAGAACTTATAAATTATAAGTTCTTATTTTTTTGTTTACAATCTTGTAAATAAATAGACCACTCAATAAATAACTTTTCAGTAGCTTTTATTTCGTCTAAAGTAATATTATTTCCATAAGTTAAATAATATTTACCATCAGAATTAATATTAAAGCATGAATCACCATTTGAATTTTCAATCACTATTCTAATTGAATTATCAGTAATATCAATAGAAGCATTCGAAAATATTTTTCTTATATTATCCAAATAACTATAAGTAAAAATAATATCTGACTTACAAATCATTAATTTTTTCTTCCATTCCATTAAAACAGATTCTAATTTCTTAATATAATCAAAATTATCACCTTCGATATTATAAGTACCATCTACATTAATATTAAATTTTACATTTTCATCAAGTATAATACCTGACACATAAGTGGCTCTACAACTATATATACATTTACTTGATATATTATTTATTTCTCCAATATACCCATTTAAATTCATATTTTTATCCTCACATTATTAAATTAACTTAATTCTACATTATAGTTATATTTAACAACTTCATTATCTATATCAACAATAGAATTATCATCTATTACCCATAAATTATCAGAATCAACATATACTTTTACCGTCACCATTACTGGATCAAAATAACCTAAATTAGACATGTTATCTTCAAACAATTTTATTATTTCAGTATTCCAATTTGTAAGTAATTCATCTAATTGTGCATCAGTAGATGCATCCATTTTAGCTATCAAAGCATCTTCAACTACTTTAATTATATTAATTGGAGTAATTTTCATTTCTACTTCAATTAAATTTTCATTTACTTCATTCAGTTCTTTTATTTCATATTTAGTTTTAGAATATACTTCATCAATTAATTCTAACATCTTAGTTTCTTCTTCAGCAGTTACATACTCAAGTTCAAAAAAATCTATAAAGTATCCCATTTCTATTTCAATACTTTCTTGATAATCAGCATCGGCTTCCTCTTTTGTAACATTAGTAGTTTCTATATATAACTCTGAATCATTTAAATAAGTTAAATTCATATAACCTTCAGTATATTTCTTAACAAAATCAACGCTACTACCACCTAACATAGTACTAGCATAATAAATACCAGCTACTACTAATACTGTACCAACTGCTCCCATTATTTTATTTTTCATAACAACACTCCTTCAAATCAATTATATTATATTAATAAATATTATTCAACAAAAAAA
>CAYJPM010000017.1:0-20007 GCA_964372145.1 uncultured Muribaculaceae bacterium
TTACATATATAAGACATTTATTTGTAAGTGGTAAAAATACTGAAGATTATTATTTAGATAATATATTACACGAAACAATGCATTTTTGTGGTGCATCTGGTGGCTCTGCGTTAGAAGAAGGTTTTACAGAATTAAAAACTAGAGAGATAGCATTGAAAAAAGGGTTAAGAACTAGTGGTTGTGGATATCCTAAAGAAATTAAAATAGCCTTAAAATTGCAGGAACTATATGGAAAAGAAATTTGCGATGTACTTACATTTTTAGGATCTATTCAAGAAAAGATAAATTTTTTAAAAAATATGTTAAATGAAGATATGGCAAATTTATATATTCATGTATATACTGAAATGGAAAAAGAATTTCAGACAAAATATTATCAATTTCAATTCCCTGGTATTATGGGTCCTATAAAAAAAGTTTTCAAATACAATAATATTGATTATAGCCAAATTGAAGATTATATCGAACAATTTTATGAAAAAATCAACAGTAATAAAATTTTATAACCCAGCTATAATATGTGCCATTTATGAATTAAGGCGAAACATTTTACATCTATATAATTAATATCAACTAGAAATAGTTGTTTTTTTAATATATAATAAATTTATAAGAAAGAAGGTAATTATGAATATTAAAACTGAAATTGAAGAATTACAAAAAGAATTATTATATTTAGAATCAATAGGTGATCCTTGTGAAAAAATAATTAACCAAGAAAGAATAGATATATTAAGAACGATTATTGCTCTTAGAAATAGTGGATATAATTTAGTAACTTCTGAATCATGTGATCATAGTCAGTTTGGATTGATAAGTAAACCATTATTATATTTAGGTTCATATGTTGATAATGATCCTCATAAATCATCTGTAGTATATAGGTTAGGATGTTTAGAATGTTGTGATTGGATGTTGGAAAATTATAAATCTCAAGTAAACGAAAAAAATTTAATAGGATTTAAAAATCCTTTAAAAGAAGAATATGCTGATTTTTATACAATAGAAAAAATTAAATTAATTTCTATGGAATATCACAAGTTACTAAATAAACAATTATCACCAGAAGAAATTATTGTTTTATTGAAAAATAAATTTGAACAAAAATCAAGAGTACTTGTAAGATAATATTTATATTGTTAATTTATTATAACGATGTTATAATTTTTTTGGGGAGATTATGTAATTATGTTAAATAGAACTTTAATTGAAGAAGAAATAAAAAATGGTAATATATATGTTGATGGATGTGAATTAGAAAGTAACAAATTAGAAAATGGATTAATGCTAACTTTAGGTAAATTTATTAAAGTATCTGTTACTGAAAGTAAAAATATTAAAGATCAAGATGAATTTATTGAAATAGAAATTCCTGATGAAGGATATGTTTTAGATCCCAGTAAATTTTATTTAGGAAGAACTAATGAATATACTAAAACTAAGAATTTAGTACCACTTATTTCTGGTTTAATTGAAAATGCCACTACTGGACTTCAAGTACATGTTACTGCTGGTTTTGGTGATAATGGTTTTGAAGGAACATGGACTTTAGAAATTAAGTGTGATGAACCAGTTAGAGTTTATCCTAATCAAAATATAGGATTTATACTTTATCATCCTTTAAAAGGAAAGGCTGATATTTTGTATAATGGTAAGTATCAAAAACAAATAGAAGCTACTGAATCTAGATTTGAAAAAGAATATACTTCCGATTCTATAGTTGAAGCAAAACATATTTTACATAATCATTTATCAAAAAATAATATAAGTGAAGACAAAAGTTTTGATCAAGAAATTGGTGGAGGAATGTTATCTAATATAGAAATTAGAAAACAAATTGAAAAAGGTAATATTGTTATTGAAAATATTAAAGACAACTCTTTAAATAAGCCGAATAGTTGTGATATATATTTAAGTGATACTCTTTATGTATTTGACGATAGTATAGTTGAAGTAGATAGTTTGAAATCAAATATATATTATAATGAAGTTATGACTGATGATTTAAAGTATTTGAGAAGAATTAATTTAACTAACAATGGAGTTTTATTAAAACCTGGTGTTACATATTTATCTAGATCTAGAGAAGTAATTTCTACTAATGGATTTGTTCCGGTGTTATATGGTAAAACATCTAATTCTTTATTAGGATTAAGTATTGATTGCAATAGTGGATTTTATCAAAGTGGTTATAATAATCCGTTACTTTTTACAATTAAATGTACTAAACCCACAGTAGTTTATCCTGATATGTTAGTTGGTAATTTAACTTTTTTTAGAAATGTTAATCAGCATACTATTAATCATGGGATGCTTTCTGGTAGTGAAATTTTAAATCAAATGGAGATGGGGAATATTGTTATTACTCCACAAGATAATATTGTAATAAATCCTAATTCTGTTAATTTAACATTAAATAATGAGATAAGAATAATTACAGATACAGTTATTGATTTAAAAAAGAAACCTAATATCGATATATTGAACATAGATAAAAATAAAGGTATATTATTAAAACCATCTGAAATTTATATAGCGCGTACTAATGAATTTACTGAAACGCATGGTTTTGTACCTTGTATTGATGGAAGAAGTTCTGTTGGTAGAAAAGGAATTAATGTTCATTGTTCAGCTGGTATGGGATCTATTGGTTATAAAGGCTATTGGCATCTTGGGTTAAAACCTATTGAACCAATTTCTGTTGAAGACTTTATGAAAATATGTCAAATTTATTATTATAGTGTTGATGGAGTAATTGAAAATAGTTATGCTGGTATTTATCAAAATTTATCAGATAAAGAATTGAATGAAGTTTATACTAGACAAAGAATAAAATAAACTTATAATAAATTTAAACTAACTAGAAATAGTTGGTTTTTTAATGTATAATTAGTTAGAAGTGAGTTATATATGAATTTTAAATTTAATAAAAAATATATTTTTTTAATATGCGCTGTTATATTTATTTTAATATCATTAATGTATTATTTTTATTATATTGATCATAAAAAATATGAATCAAAAAATGAAAATTTTCTTCATAATGATATTTATAATGAATTTAATAATGATAATAATGATGAAAATGACATAGTTAATCAAGATGATAAAAAAGAAGAAAATACAGAAAATAATAATTCTGATAATTCATTAGGAACAGAAGATAATCAATTAGATAGCGATAATAACTCTGATGATAATACATCTGTTACTGAAGATAACCAATCAACTGATAATAATACAGTAGACACTAATGAAAATCAATCTAATAGTAGTAATGGTACAAGTAAACCTGAGGAACCGGAAATATTGACTTTAGTTGAAGAAAATATAAACTTAGCAAATGAGATTTTGGATTCTTATCGTGTATCAATATTATATGATGATAAAGCAAATTTTTATTATAACGGAGTAGCAGCAACTAAAACTAGTGAATTAGATGCTGAAGAGTTAAATAGTTCATTAAAAGCAATTGAGAGAGGTCTTAAAAAAATGCCTCAAAGTGTTTTAGATACTTTAAGACTAAGTAATGGATATAATATATTGTTATTTAAAGAGTTACCTCAAGGTCAGGATGGACTTGCTGTTATAACATCACATGTATATCAAATATTATTAGATGTTGATAATTGGCAACAAGAAAGGATATTTTATCATGAGACATTTCATTTGATGGAACGTTATATGTATTTAGAAAATGGTAGTGTAGATCCTTTTACAAATTGGAATAGTTATAATCCTAGTGACTTTGTATATGGTATAAAAAATCAAAATTATTTATATATAGCTAAAGAGACACCTTTAAAAGATATTACTTTTACTTCATCATATGCTCAAACAAATGCTGGAGAAGATAGAGCTGAACTTTTTGAAGATTTAATGCATAGAACTAAAAAATATTATTATATGGAATCAGGTTATGGTATAAATGAAAAAGCTAAATATTTATCAGATATTATTGAAATATATTTTGGTAATATCAGTAATGCTCCTTGGGATAATTATATAAGTTGGTAATAAAAAAATACAATCTAATTTTAAATTGTATTTTTTTTGTTGTTATAAATATTTATAATTGTAAAAATAAAATATATTAAGAAGTTTGCTGCTACTATAGTAGCTCCGGTTGGTAAATTTAATATAAATGAACTTGTTATACCAATTGTAAAAGCAATAATACTTATTATAACTGATGATATCATTACACTTTTATAAGTTTTAAATACTTTAATTGATGTTAAAGCTGGTATAATTAATAAACTAGATATTAATAAAGTACCAATTAATTGCATGCCCATAACTATTGTTATAGCAGTTAATAAAGCTAATAACATTTTATATAAATTAACTTTAACTCCTGTTGCTTTAGCAAACGATTCATCAAAAGTAATAGCAAATATTTTATTATAAAATAATATAAATAATGTTATAACAAATATTGATAATATAATTGTTATTGTAACATCGAAACTGTTTAAAGCTATTAATGTTCCAAATAAAACATTGTGTACATCAGAATTAATTCCATTTGACAATGAAATAACTATTATACCAAGTGATAAGAAAAAAGTTGATACTAATGCTATAGCAGAATCACTATTTATTCTAGTATTATCACTCATTTTAAGTAAGAAAAATGCTATTATTATTACACATATTATTGTAATTATCATTGGATCTATATTAAAATGATTTTGTATAAAAGGCATAGTATTTATTGCACTAATAATTGATATAACACCAAATGCAGAATGACCAAGTCCATCTCCAATCATTGAATATCTTTTTAATACTAAACTAACACCTAATAGAGCTGAACATATTGATACTAATAAACCAACAATTATAGCTCTTTGCATGAATGTATAGGATAACATATTTAAAAATTCCATATTAATTATCCTCCGTAAAATATTCAGAAATAATATTTTTCTTAAAGTTTTCAACATCTCCAAAGCAATATCCATCTGGATGCAAGTGTAATACTTTGTCAGCATATTTAACAGCAGCTTTCATATCATGTGAAACTACCACTATTGTTATATTATTTTCTTTGTTTATTTTTTTAATTAATTCATAGAAATTATATGTTGATTTTGGATCTAAACCAGTAGTAGGTTCATCCATTATTAATATTTTACTAGTACTACTCATTGCTCTTGCTAATAAAACTTTTCTTTGTTGTCCACCAGATAATTCTCTAAAACTTTTATCTTTAAGTTCACATATATCTAGTTGATGTAATATCTTGTTAGTTAGTTCTTTTTCTTTTTTACTATATTTTGGTAAAAATGTATTTGAATTTAAAGTTCCTGATAAAACTATTTCATATACTGATGCTGGAAAATTTTGCATTGTAGTACTTAATTGTGGTAAATATCCAATATCATTTTTTTTAATATTTTTGTCATATATTATTTTTCCATTTAATGGTTTTAGTAACTTTATTAATCCTTTAATTAATGTACTTTTACCAATTCCATTTTCGCCAATAACATAAATGTATTCACCTTCATTAATATTTATTGATAATTTATTAATAATTTTTTTATTTCCGTATCCTAAAGTAAGATTTTCAGTTTTTAATATACTCATTAGTTTAGTGCTTTCTTTAAATTATTATAATTTTGTGTCATTAAATCTAAATAGCTAACTCCATTTTCAAAATCTGTAAGTGTTAAATTGTGAGTAGAATGTAATTCTAATTTTTCAACATCTGTTTCTTCAATAATTGCATCTGCTACTTTTTGATTAGATAATTCTATATAAAAAACTACTGGTATGTTAGTGTCTTCGACTTTATTTATTAAATATGTTATAGTTTGTGCGCTTGCTTCACTAGCGGTAGAACATCCAGTAAATGCTGCGTTAATTTCTAAATCATAATCAAGTGCAAAGTAAGTAAAAGGAAATTTATCTCCAACTACTATTTCATTTCTTTCAGAACTATTAATCATAATTTCTATTTCTTCATCTAAAGTAATTAGTTTTTCTTTATAACTATTAGAATTTGCTTCATATAAATTTTTATTATCTTCATCAATTTCAATAATAGCATTTTTTATTTCATCTATTAAGATAATAGAATTTTTTAATGATGTCCATATATGTTCATCATAACCTAATAAATCATTATAGCTAAGATCATTATTATCTATTTCATGTTCTTCATGATCATGGTCGTGTTCATCTTCTTCATGGTTGTGTTCATCTTCTTCGTGATCATGATCATCATGACTATGTTCCATACCTTCAACAATTAATTCTTCTTCTAAGTGGATATAATCCATTAATCTTATTATTTTCATATCATTTGTATCAATACTATTTAAAATAGTTTCTACCCAATTTTCACTACCTACATATATAAATAAATCACTTTCTTGAATATTTATTATATCTTGTGGAGTAGGGTCAAATGAATGAAAATCAGTTCCTGGTTTTAATAATAATTCTATATTAGCTTCTTCGTTTGTGATTTCTCTTACAAAATCATAACTTGGAAATACTGTAGTAATTATATTTAGCTTATCACTGTCTTTCTCGTTTGTACATCCTCCTAATAATAATGCACTACTTATTAACATTATAAATATACATATTTTTTTTAATAACATTTTTTACACCTTCCTTTTAAAAATATTTCTTTTTCATTTAATAGAAAATTATGATTTGTATTTAAATGATTTGATAATTTTGAAAATTGGTCACATTCAATATGTTCTATTTTTCCACACGCATTACATATTAAGTGATAATGATTAGTATTGTTGCAAGGAAAATATCCATATTTTTTTCCAAAATCACCATAAAATATTGTTATAACATTATCTTTAACTAAAGAGTCTAATAATCTATATATAGTTGTTAATCCTATTTTATTATCATTATTTTTAAAAATATTATTTATGTCTTTTGCGAAAAATAAATTTGCTTCATTGTTTTTAAAAAAATTTAGAATATTATTTTTTTGTTTTGTATTATAGTTGTTTCTAATCATAAAACCTCCTAAAATGAAAATCATTTTCATTTTAACTCTAAAAAAATATTTTGTCAATTTTATTATAGTAATTTATACTACTATAAATTTAATTATATTTATGATAAAATATATATAACATTTAAGGAGTATATTTAATGAATAATGAAAATGTAGCAAAAGTTATTAAGAAAATAAGAACTGATAATAATTTAACTCAAAAAGATTTTGCAGACAAATTAGGTGTTACTTTTCAAGCTGTAAGTAAATGGGAAAATAGTAAAAACATTCCTGATATAGCTATATTAAATCAAATATCTGATGAATTTAACATTGATTTAAAAAGTATTATTAATGGTGAATTTAATCAAAAAAAAAGAAGTAATAATATATTTAAAATTATATTGTTTTTAATTTTATCTTTAATAGTTATAGTATTAGGTGTATTGTACTTATTAAAAAATGATGAAATGAATTTAAGAGTGCTATCAACTAATTCAGAAGATTTTAGTGTTAATGGATGTGTTGTGTTTAATAATAATAATTCTTCAATTTATATCGATGGATTAAATTATAGTGGTAATGATAATGAAGTTGTATTTGAAAAAATAATGGTAACTTTATATGAAAAAAATGATGACAAACTAGTGGCTATTGACAATCATATTGTTAATAATGAAAATAAGGAAGTGTTTGAAAAAATAATTGAAAATATTACTTTTAATGTTACTAATTATTCAGCTACTTGTAAAAGTTTTGAAACTAGTGACTTATATATAGAAGCGGTAGCGGTAAATGAAAATGGTAAGACTACTAATTATCAAATTCCATTTACATTTACTGATAGTTGTGTTTGTGAAAATTAAATTGTAAATAATATTTACAGTTTTTTTATTTATGATATAATTAAAAAAGAAGTTATTTGGAGGTGTTTATGGCTAATATTATTGCTATTGATGGACCAGCAGGTTCAGGAAAGGGTACTATTGCAAAATTAATTGCACAAAAATTTAATTATGTATATATAGATACAGGAGCTATGTATAGAGCAGTTGCTCTTAAATGTTTGAGAAGTAATGTTTTAGATACTGATGAAAAATCTTTATTAGATTTACTAGTAAAGATTGATATTAAATTTAAAAGTAAAAATGGTATATTTGAAGTATATTTAGATGATGAAAATGTTACTAAAGAAATTAGAACTATGGAAGTAGATGAAGCAGTTCCTAGATATGCTAAAAATAATCATGTTAGGGATAGAGTTAAAGTTATTCAAAGACATATTAATGATGATACTAATATTGTTATTGAAGGTAGAGATATATGTACTAAAATATTTCCTAATGCTGAAGTAAAAATATTTTTGGATGCATCACTTGAAGTAAGAGCCGAAAGAAGATATAAGCAAAATCAAGAAATGGGAATTGAGTGTTCATATGAAGAGTTGTATGAAAATATAAAAGTAAGAAGTGAAATGGATGAAAAAAGAGCAAATTCTCCACTTGTTATAGCGGAAGATGCAACTTATATTGATTCAAGTGATAAAACTATTGAAGAAGTAATTGAAATAATAACTAATTTAATAGAAATTAAAATTAATCAAAAAAACACTTTAGAATTTAATTAACTAGTTATAGTTAATTTTTTTATGTTATAATAAAGTAGGTGATAATATGTTTTCAAGTTGGGATAATTTTAAAATAGCATTATCTTCTATGGACGGTAGTGAAAGAAATGAATTTATATTAAAAGAAGAGTCTGTAAATTTTCTTTTAGATGTTACTAAAAGACATAACTTAACTTATTTATTTCAAGAATGTGATAAAGAATTAATTCTTAAATTTATGACAAATGAAAATATTAATAAAATAAGTCAATCTAGGATAGTGTTAGATAATTTAAATAGTATGTTAACTTCTGGTAATGAAGCTTTACCTATATTGTTTGAAAATGATTTGTTTTGTAATTTAGTTACTGTTAATTTAATTGAAATTACTTATTATTTATATGCTTTTAATTATGAAATGTTTGAAAATTATATATATTATTTAGAAAAAAATCAATTATATGAAAAAATCAATTTATTATTGTCTAAAGTTGATAAAAAAATACAGATGAAATATTTTGAAAATAATGATTTGAAAGAATATATTTTAAATGATTCTTTTTTAAAATTTGATGTAGATGTCATTAGTTATATATTAAATAATAAAATAAACAGAAATAATGATATTATAAAATTACTTAATTTTAATAATATTAAAAATAAAAAAATAAAATATCCTGATTTTATTTTAGATGATCCTTCATTTGTTAAAAACATTGTTGAAACATATAATTTTTTAAGTTATAGAGAATGTATTAATTCTATGGAAGTAAATAATGATGTTGATCATATAAATCAATCAAGAAAGATATATGTTGATAATCTTCTTAAAAATATAAATGGTGATGTATTAAAGTTGTATGATGAATTTTTAATATATATAAATAATGCTGAGTTAGATTTTGATACTGTTGCTAATTTTTTTAAGAATAATACAAGTTCTAGCAGCAAAAGTGATTTTGATTTATTAACATATATTTTAAATCAAATTATAAATGCTGATTTTAATTCATTAAATGATTTTCTAATTAATGATACTAATTATATAGTATCTAATATGATAGTTGATTATCATTTTCAAGATATATCATTTGATGTTATAAGTAATATTAATATTATTTTAAATTATATATCAAGTAGTGGTAGTAAAATTTTATCTGATGAAATGATTGCTTTATATAATGAAGTTTTAAATATTAATGATTTACCAATGGAAGAAAAATTAAAGTTGCATGAAAAGTTAAAAAAATACAATCATGTTGAAATATTATATGATATTACAAGAAATTCTAAAAATGAATCATATAGTGATATGAAAAATGAAATGATTAATGAAGATAATTTTCATAAATATAAATTAAATTATTTAAGTGAAGAAAAAGGTATAGATATATATGCAGTAAATGGAACTGATTTTAAAATGTTAGTTAGATCTTTTAGTTATTCTACAAATGAAGTTATTAATTATAAATTGGATGATTTTATTGATGAAGGAACTTCATTTAGTTATATAGGTAGTGATAATTTACATACGTTTAAGGATCCGAGAGAAAATTATAATTTAGTGTATACTGATTTTGATATTAATAATATAGTTCATGTTCATCCGACAGATTCATTTTCTCATTATAAACATGACTATATTTTAAAAGGTAATGTTAATACTACAAAATATATTAACGATGTATTAACACCTGATGAATTAGTTAATAAAGGTATTCAATATAATGAAGTTATTATAGCTACTGATAATAAGAATAGTGATTATGAACATGTTAAAAGTAATCCTAAAGCTAGATTTATTTTATGTTATGATAATGTTACTCCTGAACAAATTGAAACTGCTAAAAATATGAATCTAGGTATATTTTTAATAGATACTAAAATGTATGAAACTAAAAGAAATGAAAATAGTATAAATATGTTTGATAGTATGTCACTTGGTAAAAATTATAAAAAAATGATTTATTATAATGAAGATAGTGAGAAAGTTTTATATGATTATAGATATGAGTTAATGGAAGAGATAGTAAATAAAAAATATAATGAAAGGTGATTATATGAAATATCAAATTATGTATTTTAGTCCGACTGGCAATACTTTATATTTAGCTAAAAAGTTAAGAGATAAATTAAATTGTGAATTAATAAATTTTAATGGCATTGTAGATTGTGATCATTTAATAATAATGAGTTCTATTCATGCATTTAGGATACCTAATTTTTTAGTTAGTAAAATAAATAATATTAAGAAAATTAGTATTATATGTGTTGGATGTAATAAATCATTTGTAAATGATGCGTCTGGTTATAAATTAATTAAATATGCTAAGAAAAATAAAATTGATGTTGGTGTTTATAAAATATTAGAAATGCCTTTAACTATTGTTAAAAAATTTGATATTGATTATGGACTTAAAATAATTGATGAATCTGTAAAAGAGATTAATGTTATTTATCAAGATATTATTAACAATAATGATAGTGTTATTAACATAAGTTTTAAAAGTAAAATTATATCTAAAGTTAATTATATAGAATCTTTTTTTGTAAAGTTATTTGGTTTGGAATTACACGCTAATAAAGATTGTATCAAATGTGGAAAATGTGTCAGAGATTGTCCGAAGAATAACATAGTTATAAAAGATAAAGTTAAATTTAAATTAAATTGTATGTTATGTATGAATTGTGTTTATAAATGTCCTGTAAAAGCTATTCATCCTAGAATATCTAAGTTTATAGAGTTAAAAGATGGATATAATATTGAAAATTATGTGAATTCGACAAATAAAAAATGATAAATATGTTATTATGTGTTAAAATTATTGTTGATATGAAAGGAATATAAAAATGTTAAATATAAAAAAAATAACTAAAAGTTATAGAACGGGTGATTTTGTCCAACATGCTTTAAAAGGTGTGTCAATAGATTTTAGAAATAATGAATTTGTTTCTATTTTAGGACAAAGTGGAAGTGGTAAAACAACACTTTTAAATATTTTAGGTGGATTGGATAGATATGATTCTGGAGATTTACTTATAAATAATACATCTACTAAAAAATTTAAAGATAGAGATTGGGATGCATATAGAAATAATTGTGTTGGATTTATTTTTCAAAGTTATAATTTGATAACGCATATTTCTATTTTAAGTAATGTAGAAATGGCACTTACATTAAGTAATGTAAGTAAAAGTAAAAGAAGAACTAAAGCTTTAAAAGCTTTAGATGAAGTGGGTTTAAAGGAGCATGCTCATAAGAAACCTAATCAATTATCTGGTGGTCAAATGCAACGTGTTGCGATTGCAAGAGCTTTAGTTAATGATCCAGAAATTATTTTAGCTGATGAACCTACGGGTGCTTTAGATACTAAGACTAGTGAACAAATAATGGATTTAATAAAAAAAATTGCAGAAAAAAAATTAGTTATAATGGTTACTCATAATCCTGAGATAGCTAAAAAATATTCAAGCAGAATTATTGAACTTAAAGACGGAGAAGTTGTTAAAGATTCAAATGTTTACAAAGGAGAAAAGAATGATTCTAAATTAGTTATAAGAAAAACTAAGATGTCATTTTTTAGTGCAATTAGTTTATCTTTTAACAATATATTAACAAAACTTGGAAGAACTACTTTAACTGCATTAGCATCTTCAATAGGAATTATAGGCATAGCATTAATACTTGCTTTATCTAATGGGTTTGATATTCAAATTCAAGAATTTGAAAAGAACAGTTTATCTTCTTTACCAATAATGATCACTAAAGAAACAACAGAGTTTACTGAAGATGGAGTTCCTGAAGGAGTTCAAGAACTTCAGGAAAAAGAAAGTTTTATAGATGATAAAGTTGTATATCCTAGTAAAAATTTAATAGAGAATACTCATTTAAATAACTTTACTACAGAGTATATTGATTTAATCGAAGGAATAGAAGAACAGTATGTTTCTGGTATTTCTTATAATATGGGATCTGCTTTTAATATAATATATAAAAATTCAGATAAATATGAATACGCTAATAGTATGTCATCTTCAATGTCTTCGTTTCCAACAACTGATGGTGTAAGTATATTAGATGATAGTTTTGATTTATTACATGGTAATATGCCTAGTAATATTAATGAAGTAGTTGTTATTTTAGATGAATATAATGGTATACCATCATCAGTTATAAAATTATTAGGGTTAGATAGTGAGCAAGATGAAATAAATTTTGATGAATTAATTGGTCAAGAATTTAAAATAGTTTTAAATGATGATTATTATCAAAATATAGGAAATTTTTATGTTCCTAATCAAGATTTAGAAAAATTATATAATAATGAAAATTCTATAACTATAACTGTATCTGGTATATTAAGACCTAAAGATGGTGTAGTTACATTTGTACAAAGTGGTATTGCTTATGATGAAGATTTAATGAATCATGTAATTGATTTAAATATAGATTCTGATATAGTAAATGCTCAAATAGCAGCGGATTATGATGTTATTAGAGGTGAGAAATTCACTGATGATGAAGAAGGTGTAGCTGCTAAAGATAGTATGATTAATTATTTAGGTGGTTCAAAAACACCTGTAGCAATTCAAATATATCCAACAGATTTTGATGCAAAAGAAGAAATTACTAAAGTATTAGATGAATATAATGAAGATAAAACTAATGAAGAAAGAATATTATATACAGATTTAGCTGATATGATTACAAGTTTGTCATCTAATATAATGGATGCAATAACAATTGTATTAGTAGCTTTTTCTGCTATTAGTTTAATAGTATCTTCTATAATGATTGGAATTATAACTTATATATCTGTTTTAGAAAGAACTAAAGAAATAGGTATACTAAGAAGTTTAGGTGCTAGAAAAAAAGATATTACTAGAGTATTTAATGCTGAAACATCTTTAATTGGTATATTTTCAGGGTTACTTGGTATTGGAATAGCGTTGCTTTTATTAATACCTGCAAATATGATAATATTTAGTTTAACTGAACTAGATAATGTCGCAGTTCTTAATCCTCTACATGCATTAATACTTATTACTGTGAGTTTTGTATTAACTGTATTAGGTGGTGCTATACCAGCTAGAATGGCTAGTAAAAAAGATCCAGTATTGGCTTTAAGAAGTGAATAAAATTGTTAATTTAACAATTTTTTTCTTAATTTTTATTTAATAATTAATTGCTTTTAGACAAATATGTGTCAATTTTGAACAGAAAAGTTTATAATTTTAAATATTTTATGTTAAAATAATTATACTTAAGTTTTCAGGAGGTAAATATGAATGAACAAATAAGAGTGTTAATAGTAGACGATAATAAAATGAATGTAAAAATAGCAACTAGATTACTTAGTGAAATAAATTGCATCATAGATGAATGTTATGATGGAATGGAATGCTTAGCGAAAATAGATGAGGGTAATAAATATGATATTATTCTTATGGATATAATGATGCCTAATTTAGATGGTTTAGAAACTGTTATTATATTAAAAAGTAAATATAATTTAAGTACACCGGTTATTGCAGTAACAGCAGATGCTAGTGAAGGTGCTAGAGAAAAATGTATAGAAGCAGGTTGTGTTGAATATATAAGTAAACCTTTGTACAAAGATTTACTTATAAATACAGTAAAAAAAATACTTAATATTTAAGTATTTTTTTTAATTCAACTTACGGTTTAGTCAATTCAACTTATAAATTATTTATTTTATATTAATTTTAAAGTAATATTGTTTTAGGAGGAAGTAAAAATGAAAAAGAAATTATTAATGGTGGCTATGTTATGTATGACTATGTTTATAGGGGGATGTACATTCAACGATGAAGAGGAAGTTGTTTTAACTGATGGACAGAAATTTAAAGATGAATATCCAGTTATAGATGAGGATAACATGTTCAAATATGTAAATATTGATGAAACTATTTCTATATTAGAAAATGGTACAGGAGTTATTTATATCGGATTCCCAGAGTGTCAATGGTGTCAAGCATATATTTCAATGTTATATGGTGCAGCTAAAGATGTTGGTATTACTGAAGTATCATATTTAAATATTCAAGAAGATAGATCTAATAATAGTGATGAATATTTAGAAGTTGTTTCATTATTAGAGGAACATTTAGATTATGGTTCTGATGGAAATAAAAGAGTATATGTTCCAGCTGTAGTTGCAGTAGTGGATGGTGAAATAGTTGGTTTTGATCAAGAAACTGCTCCAGGAGTTGAAGATAATATGTCTCCAGATGAGTACTGGACAAGTGAAAGAGTAGATGCATTGGTTTTAAAATTAACTAATATGATTACTTTAGTTAATGATGAAGTTTGTATGACTTGTGATATTTAATAAGGTTTTATACCTTATTTTTTTGTAAAATAATATGTAAATCGTTATATCTTATATTGTATATATTTAATATTGTGATAAAATATATTATTGGAGATTATATGAAAAGAATAGCGGTACTAAGTGATATACATTCAAATGCAACATTATTAAAAGAAGTAATATGTGATTTAGAAAAAAGTAATATTGATGAATATATTTTTTGTGGAGACTATGTAACAGATGGTTTTGAAAATGATGAAGTAATTAATATAATTAAAAATTTATCTAACAATGTTATTGCGGGTAATAGGGAAACCACTATAAGAAATTATGATGGTAAATCATGGGAGAATTCTATTCAATGGTATCCATCTTTATATGCATATCATTCAATTAGTGAAGATAATTTAGAATATATTAAGTCTTTAGAATATGAAAAAGAAATTATTATTGATGGTAAAAAAATATATTTTACACATATTAGTCCATATAATAAGAAAGATGTTATAGATGAAAATAGTGTAGTGTTATTTGATAAAATGATTAATGACTATGACAGTGATATATTTATATTCGGTCATACTCATGTGCCTTTTTGTGTAGAATACAAAGGTAAATTATTTATGAATCCAGGAGCTTTATCTTATACTAAGAATGAACCGGTATCTTCTTGTATGATTATTACTATAGATGGTGATATTAAAGTACAACATAAGAAATATACACGTAATATAGATGTTATTAAAAATTATTATTTAGAATCTAATTATTATAATGTATGTCCTGAATGGACTAATATTATATTACATTCTTATATGAATGGATTTGATCATTGTAGTCATTTTGTTGATTATTTATTTTCAACAGGTGAAAAAGACTTTGATTTAGTTTGGGAAAATAAGTTTACAGAATACATGAATGTAAATAATTTAGATATTTTTGTAAAATGATGTATATTGTTTGTAAAATTTACAATTAATGATTGTAAATTTTTTTATTGGATATATAATGTAATTATAGAGGAGGTATAATTATTTAAAGTATTTTGTTTGTACTTGATAAATTCATTTGGTGATGAAGTACATCTAAAATAATATTAGTGTAAAAAAAGAATAAAGGGTAGACAAGTGTAGCATCAATTGTTACAAAAAGTTTTTAATTAAAATATAAGTTATTTGGATCCAACATATATTTTAATATTTAATTTTAATAACGATATAAAAGCTAATATTTAAATAATGGGTAGAGATGTAGAATATTATGAAAAGCTCCGTATAGGAGTTTTTTATTTGACATTTAATATAATTTGTTATATACTTAAGTAGTAATCATTACTATTAAGGAGTTTGTATGAGAAGTTCAAAGCAAAGAAGTCTAATTTTAGATATAATTAATAATTCTTGTGATCATTTGAACGTTGATGAAATATATAATATAGCCAGATCCAAACTTGATAATATAAGTTTAGGTACAGTTTATAGAAATATAAATCAATTAGTTGATGATAATAAAATTATTAGAATTAAAACTAATGAAGGATTAGACAGATTTGATAATACTAAAGTTAAACATCATCATTTTATTTGTGAAAAATGTCATAAAATAATTGATGTTTATGATAAAGTTAATTTAAATATAAACGATATTAATGGTAATATAGTAAAAGATTATGAAATAAAATTCAAAGGAATCTGTAGTGATTGTTATAAATGAAGGAGGTAATAACTATGGAATTAAAAGGAAGTCAAACTGAAAAAAATTTAATGGAAGCATTTGCTGGTGAATCACAAGCAAGAAATAAATATACTTATTTTGCTAGTAAAGCTAGAAAAGACGGATATGAACAAATAGCCGCTATATTTGAAGAAACTGCTCACAATGAAAAAGAACATGCTAAAATGTGGTTTAAATTACTTATGGGTGGAGATATTTTATCTACTGAAGAAAATTTAAAAATGGCTGCTGATGGTGAAAACTATGAGTGGACTGATATGTACGCTGAATTTGCTAAAACAGCTAAAGAAGAAGGATTTAATCATATAGCTTTCTTATTTGAAGGTGTTGCTAAAATAGAAAAAGAACACGAAGAAAGATATAATAAACTTCTTAATAATGTTAAAGAAGGTTTAGTATTTGAAAAACCTGAAGAAAATACTTGGAAATGTAGAAATTGTGGACATATCCATGTTGGAGAAAAAGCTTTAGAAATTTGTCCAGTATGTGCTCATCCAAAAGCTCATTTTGAAGTAAAAGCAGAAAATTATTAATACATAAAAAAACTCACTTGAAAGGTGAGTCTTTTTTATTCTTTTCCAACAATTAATATGTTTTCAAATAATATTGAAGGAGTTCCTAAAGAACTTGAATTAAATAATAAATCATTTCCTATTTCTAAAACATTACTAAATAAATCAAATAAATTAGTAGAAAGAATCATTGATTCGATATATTCTTCTTTTCCGTTATTTATTAAAATACCTCTGGCTTGAACTGATATATCTCCGCTTTTAGTATCTATACCAGAATGTGTTCCTTCAACATTTGTAATAATAATACCATTACTTAGTTTATTTTTAAGTTCTGTATAACTATTATTACCAGATTCAATAAATAAATTTCTAACACCAAAACTATTTCCAGTTGAATTAGTATTTTCTAATTTAGCGCTTTGATTATTATAAAGTTTAGTAATAAATACACCTTTATCAACAATAGTTTTTTTGTAAGTTTTAGTACCCTCATTATCAAATAATCTTGTACCAAGTAATTCATTATTTGTAGGATCTTCAATCATTGTAATTTTATCACTAAATATCTTAGTATTATATTTATTTTTTAATACAGATATATTATTTTTTATTTGATAAGCATTAAACATATCTAAAAAAGGGGATAATAATTTAGATACTACATCATTATTAATAATTACATTATATTTATTAGTTAGTATATTTTTATTATTAAATCTATTTTCTAATTCATTAAGTTTAAGAACTAATTTTTCTTCAATTTTATTAAAATCTATTTCTTTATTTACTATATAAATAAATTCATCATAAGATTTATCATTATCTCTCATTATAACTTCAATATAAAAATTATAAAGAGAAAAATTATCTTTAGAAAGAACATTACTGTTTTCAATAGATATATCAACTTTATTTTCTGAAAAATAAGAATTGATAGAAAATAATTTAGAATATTTTTCTTTGTACTTTATTAACGATTTAAAAAAGTTAATAATATCATCATAACTAATATCATCATTATTACATCTATCACATAGTATTGACTCAACTGCAAATGAAGATTCATCATCATTATCTATTATAGATGATTGATATTTTAAAGTATCTAATAGTTTCTCTTCATTATCAATATTTTCTGTAGTAAGTTTTACATACTTATTATTAAATTTACCCTTTAAGTGATATGTTGTATTATCGTTTATATTAAAGTCTCTTAATTCATCATTAAAAACATTAATAGTAGTACTTTTAGATGAATCTTTATATATTTCTATACCATTATTTATTAATATATTACTCATTATTACCTCCGACTAGTATTTTAGATACTTTTATAGTAGGCTGACCAATAGTTACAGGAACACTTCCAGATAAAGAACCACAGTAACCGGTACCAAACTCTAAATCATCACTAACCATTTCAACATTATTAAGAATATCAAGTGTATTACCAATAAGTGATACATTTTTAATTGGTTTAGTTAATTTACCATCTTCTATAATATAACCAAAACTAACATTGAAATTAAATTCACCAGTATTAGGAGAAACACTACCTCCTCCCATATTCTTAGCAAATAAACCATATTTAATAGATTTAATCATATCATCTATTTTATCATTACCTTTTTCTAAATAAGTATTATTCATTCTAGAAATGGAAGGGTATATATATAGTTCTCTTCTAGCAGACCCAGTTACTTCATTACCAATAATTTTAGAATCTGTTATATTAGTCAAATAATTTTTTAAGATACCATTTTCTATTAATACATTTTTTTGTGTTTTAACACCTTCATCATCAAAGTTAGTAGTACCATATAAATTATCAATTGTTCCATCATCTATTATAGTTACTTTGTCTGATGCAATTTTTTTATTTATTTTATTTGTAAGTACACTAGTTCCATCAATAATACCATAAGACTCCATTGCATGACCACATGCTTCATGAAATATAACTGCTCCAAAACCTGGTCCTAAAATAACAGGAATCTCACCACCTTTAAAAGGTACTGTATTTAGTTTTTCTAATAAATCATTTAAAGCTTCATCAAGTAATTTTTTCCAGTTAAATTCTTTTAAGAATGAGTTATCAGTACTAAAACCAGGAGATATACTTGAACTAGAACTTTTATCATTTTCTTTAGCAAAAACAGTAACAATTAATCTAGTAATATATCTAGTTTCCATATTTATACCATTTTGATTAACTACTTTAACATTTCTAATACTCTCAATTAACTTAATATCAACTTGATTAACTAAATCACTAAAGTTTCTAGCATAATCATTTATTTCGTTAAATAAATTTTTCTTATCATCTTCACTTAACAAAATGTTTTCTTTGTTTTTATCAACACAGTCATTTACTTTTAAATTAACATATTCATATGAATTATTAACATTATAATTTTTCTTAAGTTTATTTATAATATTATCAACTTCTAATAAGTTACTAGTACTACCATAAAACTTCTTTTTATCTTTATACATAGTAATACCAATACCATTAAAATTATTAATAGTAATATCATCTAATCTATTATCTATATATTTATATATTTTATTTTGTGAATCTTCGTAAAATAGTTCACCATAATCTATATCATATTCAATTAATGAATTATAATATTTTTTTAATTTATTATTTTCCATCTAAACTCCTTAACTATTTATAGTTTATCATAATTCATATAATTATGTGCATAATTTATATTTTCTTTTGCTTTAATTCAAACAATTTGATAAAATGGATATGAATTGAGTGATTAGATGATAAAAACAATGTTAGTTAGTTTTATAGTAAATTTATTTTTAGTAATAATTAAATTTATA
>CAYJPM010000018.1:0-10108 GCA_964372145.1 uncultured Muribaculaceae bacterium
ACATAATATTGTTTTCCACCTGTTTCAAATATAGCTTTCATTTCATACCTCCTTAATTTAAGTCGCGCCCTTAAGGTGATTAAATAATCTTATAACCTTTTCAGTGCGGTTTTAACAAAATGTTTTAAAACATAGTTAGTTTATCAAATATACCAATTAAAGTCAACCTTTTTGGGTTATATTTAGTATTATTTGATTCAGTATATTTGATTTTATAATTTAATATGCTATTATATGTTCAAGGAAGTTTATTTATGTGGACAATAAGTACTATCGCAGATGATTTAGAAAAAGCTAAATCTATTGTTGCTAATAACAAAATGAATGAATATAATGATGATATTGAATTTATTAAAGATTTAATAAAATCTCTAAATAATCAACTTGATTATGAAGATGTTAATATTTATCAAATTCAATCTTATTTTAATGATAATAAAGATAATAATGCTTTAATAAAACAATTTTTTTATTTAACTCGAGGAATCAATTATAAAAATTCCGGTCATATTTATAGCAAAATACGTATGCCTAAAAATGAAAATGATGTACTATCAATTACTCATGACTTTTATAAAACATTACCGAAAAATATTTATAATACTTTTTTAAAACTTTATAAAAACAGAGGAAATAATTTAAATTTTTTAAAAAATAGCATATTTGATGAAAATTATGAAGGTGAAACTTATTTTATACCTATTGTGAATAATGTGTATATGAATATTTATACAGAAAATAACTCACATTTACCTATTGTGGCTATACACGAATATGCACATGGAATTCAACATTTATTAAATAATAACTACACTAATTATGAGTATCTGTATAATGATTTAGATTCATATTTTTTTGAACTTTTAGCATATGATTTTTTACCTACTGTATTTTCTAATATATCATCTTTGGATTTACATTATGATTTCTATGATCTTCGAGAATTTAATTACGATAATTTTAAACTTGCTGCAAAATATTTTAGAATATTAAATAAAAATTCAAAAATGAAAATCAATAATAAATATATTGTTGACTATGATGATCTTTTAGGAGATTTAAGTAGTTATATTAGTGCTATAGAATTATATATGATTTATAAAGAAGATCCTGAAAAAGCTTTTCACATCTATGATCAAATACTTTCTTGTTATAATGATAATGATAAAATATTAGAATTGTTAAATATCAATTCTAGAGCTGAAGATTATGTTAAATTACTTAAGCCTAATAATTTTTAAATTTTTCATTTAAGACTTCTTTCTCGCTTTTAAATTTATTGTTATCCCAAAAGTAAAAAAATTCATTTTTTTTTAATTTATTTAAGTTAGTACCTACTACATTATTTACTTTTTTATATTTATAATTATTCAGATGTCTTTCAAGTAAAAATTTGTTAAATACAAATTTTTTATTTTTTATTAACTCTATCAACTTAAAGAAAAAAAATGTGATTATCATATAATTATTTAAATTAAATTTATAGTTATAAATAAATAATGTCAATGCCACTATAGATATATACATGGTTAATAAATAGCTTTTTTTAAAAGTAGTAAATTTATTTAATATGATATTTATAAATTCTATACCATCTAGTGGGTATATTGGTAATACATTAAAAATAATTATTAATGTATTGTACTTAATAAAAATATTATATGTATGATATGTAATAAAGGAATAATTTATTAATATGGTAAATATTAGTAACAATATTAATTGGAATAAAATTCCTGATATATTAATAAGTAGATCTTTTAAAAAAGGGCAATTTATGTCTTTTTTTATTTTAGTAATTCCACCGAATGGATATATGTTAATCTCTAAAACTTTATATCCGTTTATATAAGCTGTTAGTGCATGCCCTACTTCATGAACAAATACTATAATAAATATCATTATAGCTTCTTTTATGAGACCGCATATAAAAAATAATACTAAAAAATAATATGTAGATGAATTAATTTTTATAAGATTCATATTTTATAAACTCATTTTCTTTTTTTATAACCAAGTATAATTTATCATCGACCGTTTCACCAATTATTGTTTCATTTTCTATATAATCATATAAGTTTACTGAAATATTTGTTAAATTTGAATACCATATGTCATATCCATCATTTCCTTGTATAATTACTGTATTTCCATAATTTTCTTTTTCACCAATAAAAACCACTACTCCACCTATTAAATTTGATATTGGAGATAATGATGACACAGTTAGTGCTTGGCCATCATAGTAATCTTCAATATTGGTATAATTTATACTACCACTAAATACCACTTCTGTTTTATTAGTTATAGGAACAATGTCACCAAAATAATTTGTATACCAATTATTTATTTTAGTAAAAGATAAACTTTCTGAAAATAACTTTTCTTTAAAAAATAGTTTATTATCCTCACTTATTTTAATATAAATTAAAGAACTAAATAAAAAAATAATACTAATTAATAACTTAGTAATCCATTTTTTATTAATTTTTATTTTTCGATCTTGTTTATTTTTACATCTATTAATTATTTGATCTATTTGTTCCATATTTTATCATCCTAGTAAAATGTATGTCTTCATTAGAAATAATATAACATAGAATATATATTGGTATATTTAGAATAATTATTTTATAAAAATTTACTGGATTATATATGAATGATATCACAATACAAAATAACAATAAATTTAGAATATTTAGAATTAAGTTATTCATTTTTTTTAGGTGTGAAATTTTATTTATAATATAAATAAATAATAAAATTAATGTTATGAAACTACTTTTAAATATAAAAACATCTAAAAATAAACCATTTAATAAAATATTAAATAAATTGTTTTCTTTAATATTTAATATAAATAGGTAAGAATTTAAATTTAGGTATGTATTAAATATAATGTCAATTAATATATATATCAATTTATTTCACATCCTTTATTACCGCTAAAAAATTAATATCATATAAATCACCATATTCATTAACTATATAATTATCTTTAGAAGTAGTAGTATCTTTTTTTAATACATTACCTATTTTTATGCCTTCATATATATTAGCTAAACCTGAGGTATAAATTTCTGAGTTTATATTAATACTATTTGTCGTTAGATTAGAAATAATTATATTATTATTTTCATATTTCAATAAACCATAATCGTCATTTATTTTAACTGAAAGAGAAATATCTTTATTAGTAAGTAGCATTACTTTACTAGATGTATCATATACATCTGTAATTATACCTATTAATCCCGATTCATCTATTACAGCCATATCTTCTTTAATACCATAGTTATGTCCTTTATATATCGTTATTTCTTTTTTAAAGTTATAAATATCTCTATAAAGTACTTTAGTATACTCTAAATCATATAGTTCATTTACAAAATATTCATCTATACTATTTAATTCACAATACTTATTTGTAGCATTATCTGGTATAAATGTAATATTTTCAAATAATAAATATATATTATCTTTTGTCAAAAATAATATTAAAAATATAATTATATAAATTGTTTTTATCCAAATATTTTTCATATTTATATTATGGGAAATATTTAACTAAATAATGTATTTAATATGAGTTCATTTGTTTTAAATATAACTTCCATATTTTCTGATTGTGTCAATAAATTTTCGTATTCTATTAATTTTTCATATTTATCATTATCTATTATTAATTCTTTTAGAATATAATTTACATTATTTGCTAAATAATAGTTCTCTAAATTTGATATTAATAATTCATTATTATATGCTGCCGAAAAAACTTTATAATAATTATTTTCTTGGTATATGACAGCAGTATTTAAAGTATTTACATAGTTTAAAGCATTTTCTTTATCACTAAATACTCCCATTTGAAACACGGTAATTTTATATGATTCTTCATTAACTAGAATCGGTTCATTTTTAATATCTTCAAACATGTATAATCCAAACAATGTACCTGATATTATTGCTAAAATAATTGATATTATATATTTTTTCATTATATCACCTATATATTTATAACAAATTGAAACTAAAATGTATGTCGAATAACATCAAAAAGAATTGTATATTTAATTTAGATATAGTATAATAAATTATAAGAATAAGAAAGGGTATTTTGACTATGTTTAAAGAATATGATTATGAAAATAAACCTGTAGTTGATATAGTTAATGAAATGATTATTGATGCTATAAATAAAAAAGCGTCTGACATTCATTTTGACCCTACTTCTGATACTTTAAATGTTAGAATTAGAATAGATGGAGAACTTGTAGATTATGCTAAAGTTCCTTTCGAAGTTAAAAAGAATTTAACAACTAGAATTAAAATAATATCAGGTATGAATATTACCGAAACTAGATTACCTCAAGATGGTGCGATTAAAAATATAGGATTAGAAAATGACATTGATTTGCGTGTTTCTAGTTTACCCATTACTGATGGTGAGAAAATAGTTGTCCGTATACTTGATTACAAAATGAGTTCATCTGGATTAGAACATTTAGGTTTTTCTCCTGATAACTTAGAAAAAATAAAAAAATTAATAGCTTTACCTAATGGTATAATACTAATTTGTGGGGCTACTGGTTCAGGTAAATCTACTACTGTGTACTCTATGTTACAACAACTTAACACAAGTACTAGAAATATATTAACAGTTGAAGATCCTGTAGAAATGAAAATTGAAGGAATTAACCAAGTTCAAGTAATGAGTGAAATTAACTTAAACTTTGCTAATGTACTAAGAAGTATGTTACGACAAGATCCTGATGTTATAATGATTGGGGAAATAAGAGATGATGAAACAGCCAGAATTGCTGTTAAAGCTTCCATTACGGGGCATTTAGTTTTATCAACAATCCATACTAACAATGCTCTTAATACAATCGAAAGATTATTAGATATGGAAATCGAAAGATATTTATTAGGATCTGCACTTGCTGGTTTAGTTGCACAAAGACTTGTTAAAAAGATTTGTCCTAAATGTAGAAAAGCACGTAATACTACACCATTTGAAAAAATATTATTTAAAGAAGTTTTAAATAAAGATATTCAATCTATATATACACCAGTAGGCTGTCCTGACTGTATTAAAGGTTATAGAGGTAGAATTTCACTACATGAAGTATTAGTTGTTAAACAAGAAATAAGAGATGCTATTTTAAATAACACTACTAAAGCTGATTTAAGAGCAATGGTATATGAAAAAACAGATACTACTTCTCTACTTAAAGATGGTTTATCAAAATTAGTTGAAGGATTAACCAGCATTGAAGAGATTATGAGAGTTATTGATGTTGAAGAAGATTTGAAATATGAAAGTGAATCTTTAAAAAATGCTTTCTTAGGTAAAAGTGTTATCAAAGAAGAAGTTAAAGAGAATATTGAAGAATTATAAAAAGAGTTTTAAAAACTCTTTTTTACATCATTGTTTTTTCTACAACAGATTTTAAATCGTTTAAATTAAACGGTTTAGATAACATATCCTTTATTGGATAAGTAAATGCTTTATTAATTGTTTCTTTACTTTCATCACCAGTTATAATAGACACTTTAATCGAATTATATAATTGTTTTTCTTTTAAAAATTCTAACACTTCAAATCCGGTTATGTCAGGCATATTCAAATCAAGTAATAAACAATCTATTGTCGATGAATTATTTTCAATATAATTCTTAGCTTCTGTACCACTATTATAAATAATTACATTATATTCATTTTTTAAACTTTTATCTACTAAGTTTGTTATTAGTGGTGAATCATCTACTACTAATATATTTTTTTTTGGATTATTTGTTATAATCGGTGCATCACTGTCTTCAGTTAAATATTGTTTTACAGTGTTAACCATAAAATCTACATTTTGTAATAATTCTTCATATCCTTCTGTAATTACTTTTTGATTACTTTCTTTACCAGCCATTTCATGCTTTAAAGCGATTTCTGCAACTGATGTGAATCCTAAATATCTAGCATCACTTTTAATAGAATGAGCAAATACTGCATAATTATTTAAATCATTTACATTTTTGGCATTAGCAAGCCTTTCCAACTTTGATGTAATACCATCTAAGAAATCTTGCATTGTTTCATTGTATATAGTAATGTCTCCAAAAAGTTCAATTGATTTATCAACATCAACGCCGTTTTCTTTCAAAAATTTAATATCTTTCATTATGACCCTACTTTCTTATCTACATTTTAACATATTAATATACACGCTAATATAATTATTGTTAAATTAGTCATAAAGTTTACAAAACACTAATAATTTATAAATATTAAATTTAATTAAATATAAAGGTCAAACCAATTGACTTTTAACTTAATATATGATATAGTTTTTACTGAAAACAAAGGAGGCAGATTTATATGGCTACAAAATTAACAACTAAAAAACCTTTATCGGTAAATAAAAGATCTCACGCTATGAACGCTACTAAATCTCAACAAAAACCTAATTTACAAACTAGAATTGTTGATGGTGTTAAAGTTAAATTAAGCGCAAGAGAATTTAAAACTTTAAATAAAAAAAATACTACAGTAAAAGAAGAAGAATAAAAAAACACTATGTGTTTTTTTTTATTAAAAAAATAATATCATTAGATATTATTTTAACGAATTTATTTGTTCATCATAATTTTCACTTTTACAAATGTATGAACCACTTATAACATAATCAATATTTAAATTATTTAGTGATTTAATAGTATTATTATTAATACCACCATCTACTGCTATTTCAAAAGATAAATTATTATTCAACTTGTAATCAGCAAGTTTTTTTATTTTTGGAATAGTATCTTCGATAAAATTTTGTCCACCAGCACCTGGCACTACACTCATTATTAAAACTCTATCTACTATATGATAAAATGAATTATAATCACTTATGTCCTCTTCTGGATTAATTACTAGACCAGGAGATATATTATATTTTTTTAATTTATCTATTAGTTTTATTGGCTTTTTTTCTGCATTGACATGAAAAAATAAGTTTTTTATAGTTTTTTTCTTCTTAAAATATTTCATATATTTTATTGGATTTTTAACCATTAAGTGAACATCAATATTTTTTGTTGCGTTTTTTATTATCCATTTAATATCTTTGCTCATAAAATTTTTATTAGTTACATATTTACCATCCATTATATCCATATGTATATAATCAGCATCACTTATATTTATTTTATTAATTGTTTCTTTTAAATTATAGTTACTACTTATATAACTTACTGCTACTTTCATAATTCTCCTTATAAAATTTTATATAACTATCATATCTACTTTTCATTATTTTATTGTCGTTCACAGCTTTTTTTACTTCACATAATTCTTTGTCATGATTACAATCTTTATATTCACAGTTATAATAATCAAATTCTTTAAAATATTTTTTAATATCTTCTTTTTTTATATCTGTAATATCTATTGCAGAAAATCCTGGTGTATCTACTATATAAAAATTTGATATTTTATACAACTCTGTATGCCTTGTTGTATGAACTCCTCTTCCTAATGCTTTAGATATTGGACTAGTATCTAAATTTAAATTTGGGTCTAGTTTATTAATTAAACTACTTTTTCCTGCTCCTGTTTGACCTACTAAAAATACTATCTTATTTCTTAAAGTAAACTTCAGCATAAGTAAATTTTTATTAGTTACTACCTTATAACCAATATTTTTATAATATTTCATTATACTTTTAACATGTTTTAATTCTTCTTTAGTTAATAAATCTAATTTAGTAAAACAAATTATAGGTTTAATTTTTTTTGATTCAAACCTCACTATTAATCTATCTAATAAACCAAGTGATAAATTTGGTTCTTTTACACTTGTAACAATTAATGCATAGTCTATATTAGCTACTGATGGTCTATCACAATAATTACTTCTAGGATATATATTAGTTATTGTGTTTGTATCTGCCTCTATATCTACATTATCCCCTACTAGTGGAGTTATTTTCTGTAATCGGAAAATACCCCTAGGAGTACATGTATAGTCTCCATCTGGGGTATTTACTACATAACTATTACTTATATTTTTTACTATTACACCTTTTTTTAACAATCTAAATCTCCTTCAGTACATGTATCTTGGTCATCAGTTGGAGGTGTTATATCATCTGTATCTGTTGTAGGTTCTTTTGCTATTCTAACTGTTAAATTCGCTCCATTAACAACATCTGTTCCAGCTGCTCTACTTTGATAATAAATTACTCCTGGTTGATATTCATTCGTTTCAACTTCTTCTATTTTTAGAACTACTCCATATTCAGTAGCGAAATCATTAAGTTCATCTAAACTATAATTTTCATTTAAAAAGTCCGGATATTTATTGTCTAATTTAGGAATATATAATGTTATTATATCCCCTTCTGATAATTCTGATCCTTCTTCAACTGATTGTTCTATAATTATACCTTCTTCATAAGTTCCAGTCGTGATATCCACTTCTTTCTTTTCGATTAATACTTGAAGCCCTAGCGTTTCTAATGAACCTTTTACTTCAGCATAATTTTCACCTACATAGTTTTCAATAACTAATGCAGTATTTCCTATTGATACATATAATGTAACTTCAAAACCTTCTTTTCTTTCACTACCAGCCAAAGGATTAGTTTTAATTACTTTTCCAGTTGCTACTTCTTTAGATGATTGTTCTATTACGTCATCAGATATTGTAAATCCTGCTTCTTGTAATAAATTTATTGCTTCTGTTGTACTTAAACCTTCTACATTCGGAATTTCGATAGGTGTCGATGTAACTATAAGCGGTATTAGTAATACAATTGTAGTTATTATTACTACTAATCCAGTAAAAATACTACCTAATACGATAAGTGTTTTATTTTGTTTTTTCAAATCTTTATCTTGTATTTTCTTTGCTATAATTTCTTCACCTTCTTTTTTATTTTCTTCTTGTTTAACTATTTTCATTACTCTTGTTTCATCATAATCTGTTTCAGGATATTTTAAGACTATTTTGTCTTCGTTAAGTCTTGATTCATCTAAGCAAGTTCTTAAATCTTCATGCATTTCTCTAGCATCTGCATATCTATTTTTAGGATTTTTTGCAGTTGCTTTGATTAATATGTTTTCGATACTTTGTGGTAAACTTGCTATTTCATTTCTTATTTCTGGAATATTTTCTTTTAAATGTTTCAACGCTATTTCAACAGCATTTTCTCCAGTAAATGGAAGTTTTCCAACAAGTAATTCATATAAAACAATTCCTATTGAATATATATCACTTTGTAATGTACACGTTTTTCCCATAGCTTGTTCTGGTGGTAAATAATGTACACTACCCATTACTGAATTTGTTTGTGTTAATTGAGTTGCGTTCATTGCTACTGCTATACCAAAATCGGTTATTTTAATTAATCCATTATCTAGTATAAGAATGTTTTGAGGTTTTATGTCTCTGTGGATTAAATAAGAATCATGAGCTACTGATAAACCATTTGTTATTTGTAAAGCTATATCTACTACCTCAGTTGTAGTTAATTTACCTCTTTTTTTAATTAATTTTTTTAAATGTTTACCGTCTATATACTCCATTACTATGTAATATTCACCAGAATCTTCACCAACATCATATACTTCAACAATATTAGGATTACTTAGTGATGAAGCTGCTAAAGATTCTCTTTGAAATCTTCTAACAAATTTTTCATCACTTGCTAAATCTCCTCTTAATACTTTAACTGCTACTTCTCTATCTAAAATAGTATCATAAGCCAAATAAACATTAGCCATTCCACCTTCACCAATATTTTTGATGATCTGGTATCTATCGCTAATTTTTTGTCCCTTCATTATCACTAGTTTTCACCACTTTCATTTAATAATAATGCTACTGATACATTATCAGTGCCTCCCCTGGCATTACATTTCCTTATTAATTTACTAACCTTTTCTTCTATTTTAAGTTCTTCATCTATTAATATTTTTTCTATTTGATCATCAGTTAACATACTTGTTAAACCATCACTACAAAGTAAAATACCCTCACATATGTGTTCTACTTCAAATCTATCTAATTCTACTTTAGGTGATACACCTAGAGCTTTCATTAATACATTTTTCTTTGGA
>CAYJPM010000018.1:10118-19889 GCA_964372145.1 uncultured Muribaculaceae bacterium
GCATCTATAAGTAAATTTACTAATGTATGGTCTGTTGTTATTTGGTGTAATTTTTTATTATGCAAAACATAACCTCTAGAGTCTCCAATATTACCAAATATTAGATAATCTTTTGTTAATAATGCTACTACTATAGTTGTACCCATACCTTTTGAATTTTCATTACTATCAGCATAATCTAAAATTTCTTTATTTATAACACTAATATTATCAGTTAACCAGTTTATAGCATCTATTTTACTTCCAATAGATGGACAATCTATAAATCTTTTTCCTAAATGAGTAAGTGCCATTGCAGATGCTACTTCACCTTTTCTATGACCACCCATACCGTCTGCTACTACTAATAAATATTCATTACTCATATTTTTAAGTATTGTAACGCTGTCTTCATTATGAGTTCTTACTTTACCTGAATCTGTTAAATAAAATGTTTTCATTTATTGCACCTCTTTGCTACGTAATTGACCACATGCAGCGGAAATTTTATCACCAAATTTCCTTCTGATTGTTACATCAATTCCGTTATTTTTAAGTATATTACAAAAATTTCTAACTCTGTCTTCAGAACTACAAATGTAATCACTACTAGTACTATTATATGGAATTAAATTGACATATATATTTAATCCTTTAAGTAATTTTATAAGTTCATATGCATGAACTTCTTTATCATTTACCATATTAAGCATAACATATTCAATAGTTACTCGTCTACTAGTTTTACTTATATATACCTTTAAAGAGCCTATTAATTCATCTAAATTATACACTTTGTTTACAGGCATTAACTCATCTCTTAATATATCATTTGGTGCATGTAATGATATAGCTAAATTTACTTGTAATGGAAAATTTGCAAATTCCAATATTTTAGGTACCAATCCACATGTAGAAACAGTCATATGTCTTGCTCCAATTTCCATACCTTTTGGTTCGTTACATAGACTTAAAAATTTGATGATGTTATCATAATTGTCAAATGGCTCACCTATTCCCATTATGACTACACTATTAACTTTCTTTTTTATATATTCTTCAATTAATAATATTTGTTCTATCATTTCATATACTTCTAAATTTTTTACTTTTTTTAATTTTCCGCTTTCGCAAAATTTACATCCCATGTTACATCCAACTTGACTTGAGACACATATTGAATTACCATACCCGTGCTTCATTAAAACTGCTTCTATATATTCCCCATCTAATAATTCAAATAAGAATTTTGCTACTTCATCATCTTCTTCTACTTTAATTATTTTTATAAAATCAGTTGAATAGTCTTTTTTTATTTGATCTCGTAATTCTTTTTTTACATTTAAAAAATTATCGATATTAAATTCTCGATGTCTATATAACCATTCAATCACTTGTGTTGCTTTGAATTTTTTTTCGCCAATACTTACAAAATAGTCTTCTAACTCTTTTTTTGTGCAATTAAATAAATTTTTCATATATTTATTATATCATGAATTGCAAATTAAAAGAATGCTTTTCGCATTCTTAACTTAGTTTTTCTTTTATAATTTTTGAGACTAGAGACATATCTGCATTTTTTATATTTTCTGATGCATATTTCATACATTTTCCCATATCTCTAATACCTTCTGGTTTTAATTCTTCAAACATTTTATTTATTTCATTAATAACTTGTTCTTCACTTAATTCTTCAGGTAAGTATACAGATAATATTTCTAATTCTTTTTTTAAATCTTCACAAGCTTCTGTTTTACCATATTTTTCAAATTCAATTAAAGATTCTTTTCTAATTTTAACTTGTTTTTTCAAAACAATTAAAATTTCTTCATCACTTAAATCACTTTTTTTGTTTATAGCTTCATTTTGTAATGCACTTTTAATCATACGTAATACAGATAACTTAAATTTATTTCCATCTTTCATAGATGTTTTTATTTCTTCGTTTATTTGATTTAACATTTAATCATTCCTTAGTAATTATTTTTTTTACGATTATTTTTTTTAGAATTTTTGATTCCTTCTTTAATTTCGTTTCTTCTTTTAACTCCTGGTTTTTCATAATGTTTTCTTTTCTTAAGTTCAGAAAGGACTCCACTTTTAGCAACTCCAGCTTTGAATTTTTTTAATGCTCCTTCAACGTTTCCGTCTTTAACCATTACCTTAGTCATTTTCAGCCCTCCCTTCGTTTTACCGATAATTATTATATCACTTAATATTTAAACATACAATAGGAAATACCTCAATTTTCGCAAATATATTTAATTTTTTTCTAATTCAATATAAAAAGACATTATTCAATGTCTTTTTGTGCTAACAAATGTTTTTTGAGTACACTCTTCTTATTGATGATCCTATTGATTTTCCAACATCGAACACGGTACTAATTAAACTTGATATTGAGTTAAGCATTGAAGATGAAATACTTCCACCTTTAATATTATTTAATTCATTATTTGTTAATTTCATTTTAATTATTACATTTAGATGGATTTATAATTCCATCTACAATACCTGCGATTAAAGTTAGACCTCCAATGATTAAAAGTGCTACACCAAAACTAAATTGTCCACCTTTTATTTCATTTAACTCTATGTCTGATAACTGCTGCATTTTACTCCTTTCTAAAATATTAAATCCTTAATTTTCATTATTATTCTTTCATAATCGTAATAAAAATTCATTTCAATTACTTCATTTTCTTCAAATTCATAGTTTATTTTTATTGTTATTTCTTGATAATTTATATTTTCTATTAAATAATCTTCATAGTTAATTATTTCAAATTTATATTTTATATCATTAATTACCACATATTTACATTTGCGTATTGTATCAGAGTTATTTTTTAGTAAATTAAATTTTATATAGTGATCATCATATATACCTTTTATATAGTATACTGAGTAACTTTTTATAAATATAGTTATTATTAATATCATCACTATTAAAATTATAGTAAAAAAATATAAACTGGATTTTTTGTTATTTATATTTAATAAATCATTATATAATAAATTAAACAATTTCTATCACCTTTTTAAATAAATTTTTCACATTTTTATGACTTATATAAATTATCATTTTATCATTGAAATATTTTTTTAGATTTTTTATTATTTCTTTTTCTGTTTTTATATCCACTTCACTTAGAGCTTCATCTACAATTAATATTTTAAAATTATTCATACATGCTCTAGCTAAAATTATCCTTTGTTTTTCACCTCCTGAAAAATTGCTGGAATCCATTTCAATAAACGAATCAAATCTTAATGCTTTTTTTGAAAGGACATCTTCTAGCATACATATGTTACATATATGATGAAATTTTTCAATTGTAACTTTATTATGAAATAAAATATTATTTTTGATGGAATCAGAATACAAATATTCTTTTTGCGATATATATACAATATTATCTCTTATAGTATTAATATTTATATCTTTAATATTGTTTCCTCCAAAAAATATTTCACCCTCATACTTATCTTCGTTTTTTGTAAGTAATTTGCATAAAGTACTTTTACCTCCTCCACTTTTTCCTGATATAAGCACATGTTCATTGGATTTAATTGTTAAGTTTATTGACTTTAAAATTTGTTTGAAATTGTTATAACTAAAATTTAATTTTTTAATTTCTATATCCCATTTGTAAATTTTTTGCTTCATTTTTTCCTCTTCCTCTTTAATATTCATAAATTCATTTAATTTATGTACAGATGCTTTAATATAGTTGTATTTTGGGATGTTATTTGTGAAATTTTTAATCGGATTTAAGAAAAAATTCATTAAAGTAATAAATAATATTAAATTAGATATTTGCATATTATTATTAATAATATTGTAAAGACCTACTGTATAAATTAAGTATGTTGTCATCTCATCTATGAAATATTTAATATTATATTGAAAACTATTAATACTTTCTATTATATAATTATCATACAAATAATTAGATACAGTTTTCTCTAATTTTAGTAAAATAGCATTAGTTTTATTTAAATTTTTTAAATTATTTATCATTAGAACACTTTCATATATTTCTGTATTAAACTTATTTTCTTTTTCCTTATTATTAAGAATCTTTTTATGAATAATTTTACTAAATAATAATCCTAAAATTAAATATAAAATAATTACAAATAAAAGAATAATAAAAAGTTTGTAATCGATTACTAATAATATCGGAATTGCAACCAAAGTTAGAATTAAATCTAAAAAAAATGAGATTATTAAATCAGAGAATAAACTTTTTACACCTCCTAAATCGTTTATTCTCGTTATAATCTCACCCATAGTTTTTGTTTGCATTGTTTTTGAAGGAATTTTGAATAAATGCTCTATAAAATCTTTAAATAAATACACATCCAAATTTTTATTTAAAATTAAGTTATATTTTTTTCTAATACTATTAATTAAACATTTTATGATTGCTATTATAAAAAATATATAACAAATATATTTTAATAAACTTATATCAGAATTTATATTATCTAATATAGTTTTAAAGTAATAACTAGATAGTATTGTTACAATAACAAGTAATAAATTACTTATAAATAATCTAGTTATTATCTTTTTTTCTTTATTTATAATATTTATAAACATTTCAATTAATGTATTATTTTGTTTCAAAATAGTTATTTCTTTACGTGGATATAATTCTATTATATTACCTGTCCAACTTTCAAAAAAATCATTTATACTTAGTACTTTTCTTCCTACTGCTGGATCCATAATAATTGCTCTTCTAGAATTTATTTGATATAAAACAACGTAATGTAAAAGATTATTATATTTTACATGACATATCATTGGAAATATTCTATTTTCTTCAAATATCATATTTTTATCTAATTTATACCCTACTGAATCAAATCCATATAGTTTACTTGTCATAAGTAAATCATATGCTGTAGTTCCTTCTAAGGTTGTATTGCAGTCACTTTTGATTTTTTCTAAAGATACATTTCCATCATAATATTTTATAATAGATAATAAACAAGCAGGACCACAATCATTTTCGCCATGCTGCATAACTACTTTAATTTTTCTTTGCATTAATTCTCCCTTCACTATATACTTTGACTAAAATTTATAAATTTCCTTTTTATTTTTGAAAATATGTATAAAAACTTTATTATTTCATAATATTTATTATAAATTGGAGGAATATTTATGATTAACAAACAAAATTTATGGTTTATAACATTATTTTCATTAATACTTGTTTTAGGAATTTATTATGTTACATTAGCAGATGAATCTTTACAAATAGATAAAATAATTAATAATTCTGAACCAGTTATTAATATTGAAGAATCTGATGCATTAACTGCTCTTAGAGTAGCTGAAGAAGAACAAACAATAAAAGAAATAGAAAATTATGAGAATATATTGTTGGATTCATCCGCTACTTTACAAGAAAAAAATGATGCCTATGAAAATTTAAAGGCATTAAATAACAATAAGAGTAAAATTGAAGAATTAGAAACTCTAATTAAAGAAAAGTTTTCTTTAGAGGCATTTATTAAATTAAGTGGTGATCAAATAAATATAACTATTGACGGAAATGATCATAATTCTAATATAGCTAATGAAATAATAAGAACAATTCAGACAGAATTTGATACTCAAATGTATATAACTGTTAAATTCCAAGGTTAACGCCCTCACACATAAGTATTAGTCTCATAGAATATCTTGAATGGATAGAAAGTGAGGCTTATGAGAAAAAGTATATTAACAGTGCGTGAAAAGGAAATATTTGATTTACTTATACAAAATTATACTACAAGAGAAATTGCTGAAGAATTATTTATTAGTGAAAAAACTGTAAGAAATCATATTTCTAATTCTATGCAAAAATTAGAAGTCAAAAGTCGTAGTCAAGCTATTGTAGAATTAATTAAACTTGGTGAAATAATTTTATAAACTATTAGTAATAATAGTTTTTTTTACCAATATAATTAATTAGGTGATTTTATGTTAATGAACAGTGCTCTTAAACGAATATTAATTTCTACTTTAACTCTTTTTATATTTTTATTTGTATATCTTTTTCCTATAAAAGATACAAGTGTAGATGAAGATGAAATTTTATATACTGACGCTATTAAAAATCCAATATATTTGTTGGATGAAAATAATTATGTTTCTAGAATTAACATATTATCTGATGGTAAAGATATTGATAAGAATATAAAATATATTATAGCTAGTTTAACTGAAGGTACGGAGGAATCTAATTATATTCCTAATGGATTTAAAGCTATAATTCCAAGTGGTACAAAGTTAAATAATTTTACACTTAGTGACGATGGTTTGTTGAAACTTGATTTTTCAAAAGATTTACTTGATGTGAGTGTAGAAAACGAAATTAAAATGATTGAAGCAATAATCTTTTCTTTGTGTGAATTTAGTGAAATTAAAAATATTATGATTTTTATCGATGGTGTAAAGTTAATAAAATTAGAAAAAAATAACATTATATTACCTAATACTTTTGATAAGTCATTTGGAATAAATAAAATGTATGATATTACTTCAATTAAAAATGTAGATCAAACAATAATTTACTATTTATCCAAACAAGAAGATTATACATACTATATACCTATTAGTAAATATGAAAACAGTAGTTATGAAAAAATAGAAATTATCATTAATAATTTACAAACTCTACCCTATAATCATTCAAATTTAATTAGCTATTTAAAAAATTCTGTTTCTTTAGCTTCTTATCAAATATTAGAAGAAAGTATTATACTTAGTTTTGATAATGAAATTATTGCTGATTTGTCTAGTGAAAACATTTTAGAAGAAGTTAAATATTCAATTTTTCTATCATTAAGGGATACTTATGATGTAAAATCTGTTATTTTTGAATCTCAAAATGAAAAAAATGTATCGGTTTTACTTGATTAATATGACAAAAAATAGTATAATTATATTCAGTTGACGTTTCCGTAGCTCAGCTGGATAGAGCATACGCCTTCTAAGCGTACGGTCACAGGTTCGAATCCTGTCGGGAACACCATTAGAAAATAAACTAGTTTTAACTAGTTTTTTTTATTTTTCACGATGTCTTCATAAAATTTTCACATGAATATATTATTATTAACGTGTAAGGAAAGTTAATACCTTACGGCATAAACACTCCTTAAATATTAACGCTCCCCTTTAAAAAAGACTAAATGATTTCTCATTTAGTCTTTTTTATTTTCAATAACATTTTTTATATTTGTATTACTTAGTAATTTAAACTTTTCTAAACCTATTATTTTTATTATTTTTTTCTTACATATTTCAAATTCATTTAACACATTATCATTTATATGATGTACATCTGTCCCTAAATAACTTATAACATTCATTTTTAATAATTTTTTAAAACATTTACTTGCTTCTTTACCATATAAATTTATTATAGATCCATAGTTACTTTGAAATTCTACTCCCATGTTATGTAATTTTAAAACTAATTTAGGATTTTTTTGATAAAAAGAATATCTTTCTGGATGAGCAATAATTACTTTATAACCATTAGACATTAATTCTTCGAAAATATCTTCATAAGCTTCATAATATGTATATCTTTGGAATTCTACTAAGATATATTTACTATTATTTAATGGATTAATTTTTTCTTTTTTTATATTATCTAATATATCTTCTGACATATAAATTTCATTGCCGAGATATATTTTTATACTCATATTATTTTTTATAACTATATTATTAAGTTCATCAAACAATTTTTTCTTTTCTTTGTTATTGAATGTATATCTTCCAAAATCTATATAATGTGGTGTAAGTATAACTTCATCAAACCCTAAATCAATTAGTTTGTATAACATATCTATAGATTCATCTATAGATATTGCTCCATCATCTAATTTATGTAATATATGTGAATGTATGTCCTTCATATTATTTGTAATTATAATATGCTCCATTTGTTCTTGGAACCTTATTTACAACTACTCCAACTATATTTGCATTCACAGATTCAAGAGATTTTTTTGTATTCTTTAGAAGTTCTTTAGATGCTGTTTTAAGAGCTGATACAATAACTACCATATCAACTTTTTTTGCTAAAATTATTGAATCTGACAAACCTGTTGTAGGAACTCCATCTAATATAATATAATCATATTCATCCTTTAATGTTTTTAAAAGCATATCTATACATTCAGTATTTAGCAATTCTGATGGGTTTATTGGAATATCTCCTCTAGTTAATATATCTAAATTTGGAATACCACTCTTAGTGATATAATCAGATGAATTACTAATTTCATTGCTACGTAATATAGTTGTTAACCCAAATTCATTTTTTAAGTTAAATAATCTGTGTAATCTACCTCTTCTTAAGTCGCAATCAATAATAATTGTTTTCTTTTTGAGTTGAGAAAATGAAATTGCTAAATTGGAACTAATAAAACTTTTTCCTTCACCTGGTGCTGAACTTGTTATAAGTATAGTTTTCCCACCTCTACCTGAGGTAGCGAATTGAATATTTGTCCTTATCATTCTTAAGTTTTCACTAATTACAGAAGTAGGATTATTATGAACTACTAATTCTTTATTCATATTGCCCCTTCCTTTCTTCTATTACTGGTATCGCACCAATGATTGGTAAGTTAGTAATACTTTCAACTTGTTCAATTGTTTTAATAGTTGTATCAAAATAAAATTTAATGAAATATAACACAAAAGATATGAATGATCCTACTAAGAAATAAATTATTATTTCTTGTATTAAATTTATATTTGATGGTTCAAGTGGTGTACTTGCTTTATCTAAAATTTTTATATTTTTAATATCATATAAATCTGATACTTCTTCAGTAAAAATACTTGTTATATTTGTCACTATTTCCTGTGCCTCATTTGCACTTTCATCTTCAACACTTATTTTTATTACTTCAGTATTTGTAACACTAGCAACAGATACTTTTTCTTCTAGTTCTTCATATGTTAAATTCAAATCTAGTTCTTCAATAGTTTTTTCTAGAACATTTCTACTTTTAACTATTACTTTGTATGTATCAACTAATTTTTGATTTAATGATATATTTGTTTGTAAATCCGTACTTACTCCTTCACTAGCCGCTAAAACTATTGTTGATGTTGATGTGTATTGAGGTGTTTTTAAAAAAATAGTATACATCAATCCTAATAAAGTAATAAATAGTGTAATAATTATTATTATTCCAAGTTTGGTTTTAAAATAGTTTAATATTTCATTTATATTAACTTCTTCCATTTGTCAATTCCCTTCTTATTATTCACTATTATTATAACTCATATTATCTTATGTTACAATCAATTTTTACTATTTTATTTTTAGATTAATTACTATTAGCTTCTATTAACCTTTTTGCCTCATAAACTGTATTATAATCTGGAAGCATTACATACATATATGTTCCATATTTAGTTGTTACACCACTATCAGTACCATTTAAACTATAACTTTCTATATTCCATTTTTTCATACTGCTTATTTGCGTATTTATTAATTTAATTATGTTTTCAGAACTCATATTGGTTTGGAATGACTCACTTAATAACTGTAAAATATTTGCATAATTTGTTATTATCACGTCATCTGTTGTTATTTTATTAATTACTGCTTCAATTACTGCTTGTTGATTTTTTCCTCTTTGTCTATCACCGTCATAAAAATTCATTCTAGCTCTAGAAAATTTTAAAGTTTCTTCACCATTGAAGTAATTATAACCAGATTTAACTTCTAAACCATATGTGTTAAATGCATATTCTGA
>CAYJPM010000019.1:0-18120 GCA_964372145.1 uncultured Muribaculaceae bacterium
TTCTAGACAAATGGTTTATAACTATTTGACTTTAGAAAGTGTAACTGATTGGCCAAAAGAGAAGAAAGTGTTGTTACTACAATTACTTAATATTGAAGATTTAACTGATGAAGTATTAAATTCAGTTGTTGTAGATGCTAAATACTTAATGGAAGTAGAAAGTAGATTAAATACAGCAATTAAAAATGCTACTGATATTGAAAATCATTTAGATTTTACTGGTTTATCAAAAGAAAATAAAAATACTTTAATAGATGTTACATATATGATAAAAGAAACTTTATTAAATGATAAAAATAATCATAATGTAACTGCGATTAAATACTTACATTATTTATTACAAACTATAGAGAGTATGCCAGAAGTTAAATATATATTTGCATACATGGCTAAAGCTAATGGTTTTATTAAACCTGATGAATTTGCTTTTGATCCTCATAAACAATATATATTTGAAGGAATATTATACTCTGCGCTTAATTTGTATAACAGTGGGGGAGATGTTAGTAAAACTAAGATAGCTAAAAGTCACCAAAGATTTGTACAAGAAATAGAACAAAAAAATGAAGAAAAATTAACTAGAACTCAAAATTTATTTGCAGTTAAAGATCAAGCTTTAAAAGAATTAGGATATTCAGAAATGAATAGCGAAAATTCTGAAGAAGTTTTAGAAAAGATTGCTGAAATTGAATCTAGAAAATTTATTATAAATGATAATGCTTAATGCATTATTTTTTTTTGTAACTTCCCCTTCTGTATTTTTATAACAATATAAGAGGAGGAATTTATATACTTTGAAATGATAAAAGTATAAATTTATATATTATATAATGTAGGATATATATATAATGATGTTGTAAGAGGTTTTAATAAAATTATATAGATATGTATTTTAATATATTATATTATTAATAGTATAATATAATGAGTTATTATATGTGATGTTTTATTAAATTTATATTTAATTATAAGTATGTATAATATATATTATGTTAACTAATGGTTATTATATTATTTTTATAGAATATTCCCTATTATAATAAATAAAAAACAAACTAAATAACTATTAGTTTGTTTTTTATTTCTATTTCAGTATTATTATCTACCCATTTTAATAATAATATCATATCATCTTCATTTAATGCTATACAACCAGCTGTATAATCTTTTTTTGTCTTGCAGTGAATAAATACCGCAGAACCTTTAAATGGCTCTATAGGGTCTATATTATAGTTAAATACAATAACATACTTATAAGCTATAGATTCATTATATAATTTTTCAGATGATGTCCAATTACCTTTAGAATATTGCATTGTATTATAATGAATTGATTCTGGATCATCAATCCATTCTTCGTTACCTTTTAATTTATAATAGTCTAAATTTGTACCAGGATTATTATTTATTCCAAAAGAGTTTATAATTTTATAATTTCCTATAGGAGTTTTCATATCCCCTTCCCTTTTGTTATTAGTATATCCATTTTTACCATGTACAATATCAAATTCATATAATAATTGATTATTATAAAAACACTTCATTATTTTATTTTGTATTAGTATTTTTTTCATTTTCTTCCTTACTATCTATTTCTATAAATATATATTTAATTTTTTTAGATTTTAAATCTTTTTCTATTTTCTTTATAATATCATTTGCCAGACTAATATGGATATCATCTTTGAATACCACTTTTGCAAGCAATTGATAGTATGTTCCATATCTAAAGATAAATAATTTATTAATAGAGTCTATTTCCTTATTACTAAGTATTATTTCTTTTACTTCTTTATTCAATGTACCTTTGAAATTAGTATTAATTAATTCACTAATGTTATGACTTATAATAATAATACCTGTTCTGAATATTAAAATACTAATAATAATTGACGCTACAAAATCTGAATATTTAAATATTGGTATATAATTACTTAAAAACATTAGAGAAGTAGATACTAAAACTAAAATGGTTCCATACATATCATTTTTACTTTCTAACATTGAATCTAATATAATATCACTACTTAATTTAGTTCCCATTTTAAATAGATATTTAACTAATATTAGTTTAATTATAATAAACGCTACTGTAAATAACAATGTATATAATAATGGTGTTGAATTTATATCTAATGTTAAATTAAATAATACGTATACACCTAGTATAATAACTATTATTCCAACGCATAAGCTAGATAAGTATTCAACTTTACCATAACCGAATGGATGATTTTTATCTGCATGTTTTTTAGAGAAAAACCCTCCGATTATAGCTAAAATATCCGTTATCATATCACTAAATGAAGCTATACCGTCTGCTACTAATGCATGGTTAAAACCAATAGTTCCTACGATTATCTTACTAATTGTTAAAATTAAATTAGTCCAAAAACTTATTATCATTACTTTTATCATATCATCACTCTTATAACTAGTTTATCAAAATATACATTTAATTACAATATTTTATATAAAATAAAAAGAAGCATATGCTTCTTATAATATAATTTCTAATTCTTGATTATTTTTTAAATTAAATGCATTAGCTTCATCAGTATCTAAATGTACTTCAAAAAATGCTTTATCAGCTATTTTTAATTCTACATTTCCGATAATACCACCTTTAATTCCATCTACTTTTAACGAAACTACATCAGGTAAGTTGTATCTATCTTTTTCTTCTTTTGTAATATGTATGTGTCTTCCAGGAATTATACACCCTTCAGTTGTGATTGAACCACAAGGTCCTATAATAGTTACGATACCTGAATTTATAACATCTCCTGATTGTCTAATTGGAGGATTAATTCCTAATGTTCTTGCATCAGTTAATGATATTTCGATTTGTGTGTAATTTCTACATGGACCTAATACTCTAACATTTTCAATTACATTTTTTTCTGTTTTAATTGTAACAACTTCTTCGCAAGCAAAGTTGTCAGGTTGTTTTAAATTAGCTTTTAAAGTCATTTCTTTATTGCCGAATAATTTTGTCCAATCTTCGTTAGTTAAGTGAACGTGTCTATTTGATATTCCTACTGGTATTAACATATTTATCTACTTTCTATTATTGTTGCTTCAATTCCATTTAAAGCATTTGTTAAATTGTCTAATGAAGTAATTATTGCTTTGTTTCCTGATTCTTCAACGAAACTTAAAGCTGCTTCTATTTTAGGTAGCATGCTTCCTTTAGCAAAATGTCCTTCTTCTATATATTTTTTAGTTTCTTTTATAGTGATTAAACCTAAGCTTTCAGCGTTCTCTTTACCATAATTTATTTGAGCTTGTTTAACATTAGTAAGTATTACTAACATATCTGCATTTAATTCTTTTGCCATAAGTGCCGCTACTTTATCTTTATCAATAACTGCATTTGCTCCTAATGATTCATTTTGTTTAAATATAGGAACACCGCCTCCGCCACCAGCGATTACTATATGATCTGTATTAATTAAATCTTTAATACTTTCTATTTCTATGATTTCAATAGGTTTAGGGCTAGCTACTACTTTTCTATACCCTCTTCCTGCATCTTCTATGTATGTTTCTCCTGAAGCTTTAATTAAGATTTCAGCTTGCTCTTTACTATAGAATGGTCCGATTGGTTTACTTAAATTTTTGAATGAATCATCATTTTCATCTACTGCAACTTGAGTTACTAATGTAGCTACTTTTTTATTAATATTATTTCTTTTTAAATTAGTTCTCAAACCTTTTTGAATATGATATCCTATATAACCTTGACTCATCGCAGTACATTCTGGTAAAGCCATAAGTGGTATATCTTTATTGTCTATTGAATCTTCAAATGCTAAATTGATTATACCTACTTGTGGTCCGTTACCATGTCCTATAACCACTTGATGTCCTTCTTTTATAAGTGGCACTATATTATTACATGCCTTTTCTATTAATTTTTGTTGTTCTTTAGGATCATTACCTAAAGCATTGCCTCCTAGGGCTATTACTATTTTCATTTTTTATCCTCCTATATACATATATAATTATATCAAATATAGAAATTTTGTGTAATAAAAAAAAGAAATTTTACATTTCTTTTTTAGTTTTCTGGTACTTGTTGAGTAATACAATGGATATTTCCACCACCTAATAATATTTCTCTAGCATAAATAGGTTCAACAACTCTATCAGGATATAGTTCTTGTAACTTTTTAATAGCTAATTCATCATTAGGATCTCCAAATACTGGAAGAGCTACGAAACCATTACCTACGTAATAATTAACGTATGATGCAGCAAGTCTATCTCCTTCGTTTCTTGGGAGAGTTCCATCTACTGCGTCTACTCCACCACTTTCATCTTTTGAGATTAAAATTGGTGTAGGAGTATATATTTTATGGATTTCAAGTTTTCTTCCTTTAGCGTCTGTTTCATTTGATAAATATTCATATGCTTCAGAGCTTCTTTTGTATTGTGGGTCTGTTTTATCATCAGTCCAAGCAAGAGTTATAACTCCAGGTCTAACATAGTTACAAATGTTATCTATATGACCATTTGTTTCATCGTTATAAATTCCTTCTTTTACCCATAATACTTTTTCAACATTTAAGTATTCTTTTAAATATCTTTCAATTTGCTCTTTACTTAAATGGGGATTTCTTCCTTCTGATAGTAAACATTCTTCAGTAACAAGTACTGTTCCTTCACCATCAACGTGAATTGATCCGCCTTCAAGTACAAAGTCTTCTAAATAGTAACTATCAACTTCTTCAAGTTCAGCCATTTTACGAGCTACTTTATCATCTTGATCCCACGGGAAATATAGTCCATCAACTAATCCTCCCCATGCATTAAATCTCCAGTCAACTGCTCTTAAATTACCTTTGTCATCTTTAACAAATGTAGCTCCGCAGTCTCTTAACCATGAGTCGTTACTACTCATTTCTACTACTTTTACTTTATCATCTAGAAGATGTCTTGCATTGTCGTATTGATCTTTTGATACTAACATAGTAAATGGTTCATATTTTACTATAGTGTTAGCTACGTTAACAAATACTTCTTGTGCAGGTTTTCCTCCATATCTCCAATTATCTGGTCTTTCAGGCCAAATCATGTATGTCCCTTTGTGTTTTTCAAACTCTCCAGGCATTCTAAAGCCGTCAGCTTTAGGTGTTGTGTTAATTCTTTTCATTATTTTTCCTCTTTAACTCTAGATACAAGTATCTCTTGAATTATTAATGAAACTCCTACCCCTATTATAAGTGGTAAATTATACATAAATGATTCATATGTAAAATCAATAAATAATGTGAATATTATACTTGCTATTAATATAATGAATGGTACATAAGTAACTAAATTTACAATTACATTACCACCTGGTATTTTATATGCTCTTTCAGTTTTGTCTGATTTTCTTAATTTTTTAAATGATAAGAAAAGTGGAACATACGATAATAATAGTGTTACTAGACTTAGTGAAAAGAACGTCCAGAATAAATTACTAGCTTCCTCATTAAATACTCCTAAAACAACCCCTATTATTATAATAGCTGTTGCTACTAAACCATTCATTATTGAAGCCATATATGGTACACCATTTTTATTTGTTTTACTAAATAATTTAGGTAAACCATTATCATCTGCACTATATTTAGCTACGGAGTTTACTCCGAATGACCATGATACTATATTTGCAACTAATGTGTAAATAAACATTAAACCAACTACTATTACTATTATTCTAGTTGCTTCAGAACTTAATCCTATTGTTGTAAGTAAAGAAGCAAATGCATCAGTTATACCTGCAGATTCTGCAGTAGTTAAATCCATTGCAATATTAATACCAGTTGCTGGTAATAAATAGAATACTGCTGTTAAAAGAGCTCCTATTATAACTGCTTTTGGAATGTCTCTTTTAGGTTTTTCCATATCTTCAGCAAATGTTGCTACAATTTCTAAACCTAAGAAATTAAATATAATAACTGAAATAAATGATAAACTAAATAAATCAGTTGTTGGTAATAAATCAGTTACACTATTGATTGGATTAGCACTTTCTCCAGTTGATATATATACATATATTCCTAGAATTCCTAAACCAACCATGAATGCTATTTTAAAGAACGCTCCTAGATTAACTAGTAATTTACTTTCACCAATTCTAAGTGTTCCTAATAAAGTAACAATCCATGTGTATGCTAATTGTAAAACTAGTAACCAAAAGATTGATAACTCTATTTCAAATATTCCTGCAACAACATCTGTCATTGCTACAGCAAGTGATGCTATCCATAACGGGAAATTAATCCAATAATTCCAAGCAACTCTTCCTGCCCATTTAGCTCCAAATGCTTTTTTTACCCATGTGTACATACCTCCATCACTTGGAAATGTACTTCCAAGTTCTGCAGATATTAAACCATATGGTAAGCAAAAAGCAAGTATTAAAAATATCCACCAGAAATATTGTGAATTTCCAATGGCAGCTGTTGGTGCAACCGCTTCAGCAACTAATGTAATACACACTGCTGCAAGGATTGCATCAAACAATTTAAATTTTTTCTTTTTCATAAAACTTTAAACTACCCTTCTAAATTTTTTTTACATGTTTCTATTGTCTCTTTTGATTTACCCATAAAATATACAAGTAATGCTCTTATCGAAGTTAATCTATTTTCTGCTTCATCTAACACTATAGATAAACTAGAATCTAAAACTTCATCAGTCACTTCTTCACCACGTGTTGCTGGTAAACAATGCATGAATTTAACATGCGGAGCTGCTTTTTTAAGCATTTCCATTTTTACTTGATATTTAGGGAAGAACACTTTCATTCTTTCTTCTTCAGATAACTCTGCTTCATATAATCCATACCATACATCTGTATAAACAAAGTCTGCATCTTTCATAGCTTCATCTTCATCTTCAGTAATTAAGAATGTTCCACCTGATACTTTACAATTTTCTTCAGCAATTTTAATATGATGATCTTTTAATTGAAATCCTTTTGGTCCATATTGAACAAAAGTACCACCAAGTTTTGTAATTATCATCATTAATGATGCACATACTTGAGTAGCGTCACCTACAAAAACTACTTTAAGATTTTCAAAAGTTTTACCAGCTGGCATATGTTCCATCATAGTAGTTACATCACCTAACTCTTGAGTTGGATGGTTGTAATCACTCATACCATTTATTACTGGTACAGATGAATTTGCTGCTAGTTCTTCAACGTTTTTATGTCTTTCAACTCTTGCCATTAATATATCAACTAGTCTAGATAATACTTTAGCAGTATCTGCTACAGATTCATGTCCACCTAATTGTATTTGGCCAGGAGCAAGGTACTGTGCATGTCCACCTAATTGTGTCATAGCAGTTTCGAAAGATACTCTTGTTCTTGTTGAAGATTGTTCAAAAATCATACCTAAATTTTTATGATATAACACATTAAGTGGATATCCTGCTTTAAGATTCTTTTTTATTATTAACCCTAAGTTAATTAATCCTAGCATTTCTTCTTTAGTAAAATTTTGAGTATCAATATAATCTTTTACGTTTGCCATTTTATTACTCCTTTCTACTTATTTAGTAATGAAATATAAAATATAAAAAAACAAATTAGTCTTGAAAAAAACAAAAAATTGTTTAGTTTTAAGATAATTTGTTTAGTAATTTAAATTTAATTAAATATAATATTTTCATAATTATATCTCCTACTATAATAAAAGTATATCATAATAAAATTTTAGAGTAAATACAATTTTGATTAAAATATTAATTGGCTAATTATAACCCATATTATTCCGAAAATTATTCCTTTAACTAAATTTTTTCTATCCTTATATATCCTTGGAAATATCTCATTTATTGAAAGTGTTATCATCATTCCACCAGTTATTATCATAATTCTATCTAATATATCTAGTGTAATATAATTTTTAAAAAATAAATATGTACTTAAAGCTCCGATTGGTTCTGCTAAACCTGCCAGTAAACTATATAGTAATGCTTTAGATTTACTTTTCGTAGCATGATATATAGGAACCGCAATACACATTCCTTCTGCTATGTTATGAAATATTATACCTATACTTAATTTAATTCCAATTGTTATATCTGTATAACTACTAAAAAAGGTTATAATGCCTTCAGGATAGTTATGACATATTAAAACTAACATATTTAATATTCCTAATTTAAATAAATTCTCTGTATTGTTAGATATTAGTTTTGATAGTGTTTTTACTATTAAATAACCCGTAACAAAGTATATTGTTGTAATAATTGTAGCTGTTATAATATTACCGTTTTGTAATATATTTAAGAATGGTAATGGTATTAAATCTAATATACTTATTGCTATCATTATAATAAATGACAAGGATAATGTTATTGTAATAAATTTATTTATTTTATTATCTTTTATTTTTAAAAATATCACTGATGCTCCCAGTAAAGTTGAAAGACCCGCTATTGTTGATATTATAAAAGGAATAGTCAATTTAATCACCATTTAATATTATTATTAAATATTGGTTTTATGTACTTAAAAGAGAATAGATGCTATAATATTTATGAGGTGCTTACTATGTATGATAATCATGAATTTATTCAAATAGCTAGAATTATTATTGAACATGAAGAATATATTAAAAGAAAAGATTTTCCACATCATGGGGAAGAAACTGTATATCAACATTCTATGAAAGTTGCATATGTAGGTTATATAATAGCTAAAAAGTTAGGTGCAAATTATAATGATGTAGTTATAGCTGGTTTACTTCACGATTTTTATACAACTCCGTGGCAAGATAATACAGAAAAAGTAACATTTTTTAAACAACATGGTTTTGTTCATGCAAGTGAAGCATTAGATAATTCAAAATTATATTTTGAAGAATATTTAAATAAATATATTGAAGACGCTATTAAAAAACATATGTTTCCTTTAAATATTATTCCTCCTAAATATCTTACAAGTTGGATAGTTACTTTGTCTGATAAATATGTGTCTTTAGAAGTTTTAAAAGATGTTAAAAATTTACCTAAGTATATAGGTATCAAAAAAAAGAAGTAATCCAATTACTTCCAGTTATATAAATAATAATTAAATCCATAATATTATTAGGAGGTAATTATGAATAGATCACAAAATACTGCTAGAAATCAAAATAGTTGTAAGAATAATAGTAGAAATAATAACAGTTGTAAAAATACTTCTAAAATGAATTCAAATAATAGTTGTAGATAATTTTAGAATGTATATTTTTACTTATAATTTAGCGTGAGGATGATTACTATAATCATCTTCTTTTTTATTTGTACCTAAGTGAGTATATATTTCAGTAGTTGATAAGTTTTCATGTCCTAGTATTTCTTGTATTATTCTTAAATCTGCTCCATTATTGAGTAGATGAGTAGCAAAAGAATGTCTTAACGTATGCGGAGATATATCTTTATTTATACCTGCTTCTTTAGTTAATTTTTTTAGTATTTTAAAGAAACCTACTCTAGATATATTGGTTCCTAAATTATTTATAAATACATATTCACTAGTTTTATTTTTTAATATATAATTTCTATAAATATCTATATAAGTTTTTAGAGTATCAATAGCATAACTATTTAACGGTACTATACGTTCTTTTTTGCCTTTACCCATTATTCTTATAATACATTCTTCAAAATCAAGTTGTGATAGTGTTAAATTACATAATTCACTTATTCTAATACCAGTAGCATATAATACTTCTAGCATAGCTTTATTTCTGTAATCATTAGGTTTTATAAGTTTGATATCTAATAATTTATTAATTTCATCAATGCTTAGATGATTTGGTAATTTTTTATCTAATTTTGGCATTTTAATACCTTCGCAGGGATTTTTATTTAATAAGTTATCATTTATACAAAAATTATAAAAAGAATTAATAACAGTTAAATAGTGAGCTTTAGTTTTGCTAGATAAATTTAGAGAGTATATATATTCTTTAATATTATTATTATTTAGAGTCATAATGTTTTTATTTTCAAAATACACATTAAACATTTTTAAATTATCTTTATAAGAATTATATGTATTGCTAGATAATTTTTTTTCATATTTCAAATAGTCTATATATTTTTCTATGTTAGTATCAAGTATAAAGTTTTCTTTTTCCATTCCCTACTCCTTATAATTATTATACCTTATTTTTAGATGATATGATATAATTTTAATAAGAGGTATGTATGAAATTATTAGCAGATACACTTAGACCAACTAAACTTAGTGATGTAATTGGTCAAACTCATTTAATTGGTGATAATAAAATTATTACAAATTTAGTAAATAACAAAAAATTGTTTTCAATGATATTATTTGGTAAACCTGGTATAGGTAAAACTAGTATAGCAAATGCTATAGTTAGTGAACTTGGTAAACCTTATAAATTTTTAAATGCTACTATAAATAATAAGGATGATTTTGTATATGCAATTAATGAAGCGAAGATGAATGGTGAACTCATTTTAATTATAGATGAAATACACCGTATGAATAAAGATAAACAAGATATATTACTTCCATATATAGAAAATGGTTTAATTATTCTTATTGGTCTTACTACTAGTAATCCTTATTTTAAAATTAATCCTGCGATAAGAAGTAGATGTCAAATATTTGAACTTTTAGATCTTACTAAAAATGATATTCTAAGTGGTTTAAAAAAAGCTAGTAAATCCTTTGAAAATATAAAAATATCTAAAAATGTATTAGAGCATATTGCTAACATATCCAATGGTGATTTAAGATATTCGCTTAATTTATTAGAAGTTGCTTACCACTCTACTAATGATGGTAATATTACTTTAGAATTAATTAAGAAAATAAATTCTAAACCAGTTTTAGTTGGTGATGCCAATGAAAGTGGACATTATGATTTATTAAGTGCTCTCCAAAAATCTATAAGAGGATCAGATCCTGATGGTGCAGTTCATTATTTAGCAAGATTATTGGAACTTGAAGATTTAGATTCTATTTATAGAAGACTTGCAGTTATTGCTTATGAAGATATTGGTCTTGCTAATCCTAATATGGGTATGAAAGTAGATTCTGCGATTAGATTAAGTGAACTTGTAGGAATGCCGGAAGCTAGAATTATACTTGGAGAATTAGTTGTTGAAATGGCTATATCTCTTAAAAGTAATTCAGGTTATTTAGCTATAAATGGTGCGATTAATGATGTTAAATTAGGTTTAACTGGTAATATACCTGATAATATAAAAATTTACTCTAAGACGTATTTATATCCACATGATTATCCAAAAAGTTTTGTAAAACAAAATTATTTACCAGATAAAATAAAAGATAAAAAATATTATGTTCCTAAGAATAATATAGTCGAGAATAATTTAAATAAAGTTTATAATGATATGAAGGGAGATAAATAATGAAAATTACAATGGTTGGTACTGGAGCTTATAGTTTAGCCCTGTCGCATAGTTTATCTAAAAAAAATAATGAAATATGTATGTGGACACATGATATGAATATAGAAAATGAATATAAAAATTCTAAAAAATTAAAATCTATTATTGATTGTGAAATAAATGAAAATATTAGTGTGACTACCTCATTAGAAATAGCTATTAAAAATGCTAAATTAATATATATATGTACTGCTTCTAAATATTTTAAGGATGTTGTATTACAAATTAAACCTTATTACAAGAAAAATATACCAATATGTATTGCTACAAAAGGTTTAGATGATATTACTTATGAATTTTTATCTAATATAGTTAAAAAGAATTTAAAAACTAAGTGTGTTTCAGTTTTATCTGGTCCTACTTTTGCTATAGATATTATTAATAATGAACCTGTTGGTTTAGCTCTAGCAACAAAAAGTAATACTACTGGTAAATTAGTTAAAAGAACACTAGAAAATGAAACTCTTAAACTTAGGATAAATAATGATTTAATTGGTGTCCAAATTTGTGGTTCAATAAAAAATTGTGTAGCTATAGCAGCTGGTATATTAAATGGACTTGGCTATTCTAATTCTGCTACTGCTTTTTTAATTAATGAAGCTATGCATGATATAAGAAATGCTATATATTATTTAGGAGGTAAAAAATCTACAATACTTTCATTTGCTGGTATTGGCGATTTACTTCTTACATGTACTAGTAAAAAAAGTAGAAACTTCTCGTTTGGGTATACTATTGGTAAATACAATGATATAAATAAAACAAATGAATTTTTGAAAAATAATACTGTTGAGGGTTATTACGCACTTACTACAATAAAAAAATTGTTTAAAAATAAACAATTAAAAGTACCTATGATTAATTTAATATATGATATCGTATATAATGGTAAAGATCCTGAACTATTAGTGAAATTTTTAATTAAAAAAGAGTAATTGATTAATTTACTCTTTTATTATGTCATTAATTATATAATGCGTTAATAATATTCCTGCTGTAGATGGAACTAACATCATAGATGTAATTACATTGCTTTTAATAGGTAACTCTTTAGAAGCAACAACTGGTATATTTAAATTTATATTTTCTTTTCTAAGTTCATATCTTAATTTTTTAGATAATGGATCATTTTCAGTTTTAGATAATTTAGTTATATACACTTTGCTTGGATCTAATCTATTTCCCATACCCATACAAGATATTAGTTTTATATTATTTTTGCTTGTATATTTTATTATTTCTATTTTAGTATCAATACTATCACACGCATCTATTATATAATCATATCCATCTAATAAATTTATATTTTCTTTATTTAAAAATATATTATGTGTCGTTAAATTTAAATTATTACTTATGTTTAAATATCTTTCTTTAGCTATATCTACTTTGTATTTATCTACAGAATTTAAACCTGATATTATTTGTCTATTTAGATTTGATAAAATAAATTTATCATGGTCAATAATTGTTATATGACCTACTCCACTTCTTACTAAAGTTTCTAATGCAGTTCCACCTACTCCACCGATACCTACTATTAATATTTTAGTATTTTTAAGTTTAACTAGATTATTTAAACCTATTAGTTGTTCTACTCTTTCAAACATAATATATTTCCTTTCAAATAAAAATCTAAAGTTGGGCCTCTAGATAAAACCCGCTCTCGCGAGGTGGTAGAGTACATGCAAGGCTTCGGATCCTAACACACTTAATGGGTCAGTATTCAATGCCTACCTAGCAATTAACTCCCCGTTTATCTATAACAGTCGGTTTATTGAGGATCACCATCTTTAGATATTTAAATTATAGCATATTAATTGTTATTTTTCAATTGGTATCTGTAATAATTCTTCAATTGTAATATTATTTTCATTATATAAATCTATAACATTATTTACTTTTGATACCCAATTAGGATTAGCTATTTTTACACCATTTTCATAAACAGGGTTGTATTTTTTACCAATTGAGTTCACCGTTGTTAACCCTATGCCAAAGTAATTATTATTTAGTAACTTCATATAACTATATATTCCATATTCAATTGTTTTATATTTTATTAAACTTCCGTTACTCATTCCTCCAAATAAATTATTTTTTGATATCATAGATGAAGCAGTAAATCCTGATTCTATATGTATTATTGATTTTGCTATGGTTGTATCAACTTTAGGGAAGAATTTACTATAATAATCTATTAATCCTAATATGTAGTCTTTAGTTGGGGTAAAAGATATTAATTTATTAGAAAATAACTCTGAATTATTTTCTAATAAATTAGATATGTAAAAAAATAATTCTTGGTCAAATGAATCATAATCTATATCTGAATTTAACATATTATTGTAATTTAATGTTTCTTTGTCATTATTTACTATATATATTTCATCTAATATAATATTTATATCAATTTGAAAAGTATTAGAATAAAAATTTATTGTATCTATATTTTTATTTATAAATATATCTATTTGATTTTCTATTTTAATTGGTTCTTTATAACTTATTATTTCTGGTTCTTCTTGGTATAATATTGGGTTTTTATAGATTATAGGATTGTAATTCATGAAGTATATATTATTATATTCCACAAAAAAACTACTAATAGTTAGTAAACATATTAATAGTATAGTAAATATTACTTGTATACTTAATATAAAATAATTTTTAATTTTTTTCATAAGTAATATTATAACACATGGTAAGTATTTGTCAAATTTAGAATAATTTGTTTAGTATTTTTTCAATTTGATTTTTGGTAAATGGTTTAGCTAAATAATTACTAAATCCTGCCTTAATATATTTTTCTTTAGCTCCTTGAATTGCATCTGCTGTAAGTGCTATAACTGGGATGTTAAAATTTTCTAAATCTTTTAATTTTTTTAATGTGGTCTCTCCATCCATTTCAGGCATCATTATGTCCATTAATATAACATCATAAGTATTATTTTTAACTTTTTCAATACACTCAAGTCCACTTGTGCATTCATCGATTATCATTTCAAGTGAAGCTACTGCTCTTTTTGCAACTTTAATATTTAGCTTATTGTCATCTACTATAAGTATTTTCTTATTAAATAATTTACTTACTTCTATATTTTCTGTATTTAATTTCTCTTGCTCAATCGGTTTATTTAATTTGGAGATTTGTTGTTCTACACTTATAATAAATAATGAACCTTTTCCGAAACTTGATTGTACATTTATTTTTCCACCAAGTAAATCAACTAATTTTTTAGTAATAGCTAAACCTAATCCAACACCTTCGATTGTAGAATTTTTTTCTGCGTCTAATCTGTCAAATTTATTAAATAATCTAGTTATGTTTTCTTGTTTAATTCCACGTCCTGTATCTTGTACTGATATCATTAACAAAGTTTTATCTTGTTTATTAATACATTTTACATGAACATCTACTTTTCCTTTATCAGTATATTTAACTGCGTTAGAAACTATATTATTTATTACTTGTTTTAAATGATATTTGTCACCATATAATTCATATGGTAAATCATGTGCAAAGTGAGAAGATAATTTTAAATCCTTGTCACCAATTCTAGTTTCATTTAAACTAATAACTGAATCTACTATTTCATTTATAGAATAATTCATTTGTACTGATTCCATTTTAGAACTTTCTATTTTAGATATATCTATTATGTTTCCTACAATTTCTAAAAGAGTATTTGATGCATTAACTATATCATGTGCATCTTCTTTTAAACTTTCATCTAGTTTTTTATTATCTATCATGTCTTGCGATAAACCCACTATTGCATTAAGCGGAGTTCTTATTTCGTGTGACATACTACTTAAAAAGTCTGATTTTGCCATATTTGCTTTATTTGCAGTTTCTACTGCATCATTAAGTTGCTCAATTAATTTAACATCGGGATTTTCAATTGTAGTGTACATTATTAATGATATATAAGAAAAAATGAAAGATAGGAGTAATAATGATGGATCTACAGATCTAATTATAAGCATTAGTATTATTAAGAAGATAAGTACATATACTGGGGTATATTTTTTATTTTGAATATCTTTACTAATAAGTATGTTACCTATCATTATAATCACATATATACAAGAAGTTACATATAAAATATTTATACCTGCACCCTCAATGTTCATTATATCACCTTGATTTATAATAGTCATATCAGATATAACTATTATAAAAGTTACAATAAAGTTTAATACCATTGAAAATTTAAAATTAACTGTGGATAGATACTTGTTTTTTTCTTTTAATGATAATATATACAAGTATAATAACCAAATCCAGGTTAATATAAAAATATGGTCTAATTTATTGAGTAACTGTAATAAAAGAGTAGCATCTGATATATATGCTACATATATAATCGATATCGCAGTAAGACATTCTAAAAAATTTATTATTATTATATATTTAAATAATTTAGTTTCATGTGTATTTAATTTATCTTTTAGAAAAAAATTTAAAAGAACAAAAACGTTTATTGCTAATCCTGCGATAGGAAAATATAAATTTGGCATATGTTACCTCTTTCTTATTTGTTATTATTTTAAGTTAATTAAATATGTTTTATTTTTCTATATCCTTTTTCATAAGATACAGTATAATTAAATTCTTCATAGAAGTTATATTTATCAGTATTTGGAATAAATTGATATGCTGATTCTTCAAGTAAATCAGTTTCAGGCCATTCTTCAACTAATTTTTGTATTATATCTGCATGATAATTATTGTAATCTATTTCGCTTCTGTTAAGAGGTTTACTTAGTTCCATTAATTCATATCTAGATGTTGCTAATTTTTCTTTTAAATCATCTAATAATACTTGTATTTCTTTTTTATTAGAAGGCTTATAAGGTTCACATATTTTAGTATAATATTTCTTATCTTCATCAAATGGATTATAATTAGTTCCTACAGGTACAACATATGCATCTGTTTCTAAAGCTAATTTTATAAATTTATAACTTATATATAAGAAGAATTTTTCTGCTAAAACATTCCATGTTCCTTCTGGAAAATACATAAGATATTTCTTTAATAATAAATCTATCCTCATTTTATCAAATGCTAATTTTCTATCATTTTTATCACTTCTGTCTACTCTATTGATACCACTAGCGTCTAAAAATAATCCATTTATAGTATTATGCAATCTTTCTTCTGTTCCTGATAAAAGTATCATTTGTTTTCTTACTATTTCATATAATACTTCAATGTCGTGTTTGCTGATATGTGTTGGAACGAATATCATTGGTTTGTTTTTATATTCTTTAAAGAAATTATCTATTTCACTTTGGTTTTCAACTTTGATTGTATTTCCATCTTTTTCTAAATAAGTTTCTTTATTTACTGTGGTAACTTTATCCATTATTTTAACTATTTGAGGCAAGTAAAATTCTCCTCTTTTAATTTTGCTTGCTGGATAGTTTATAATTGTATCTTTTTCTCTATTTTTTTTATTTTTTTCTAATACTTTTTCATTTTTAAAATATAGTTCATATCTTCTTTTCATTGATTTTTCCATAGTGGTTTTCAACTCTTTATCATTACTAATTATTGATTCAACTACTAGAGAAGTCTTTATTTGTTTTTTCATTTCTTCTGCTGTTAAATCTTTTCCATTTAGCAATACATATTCTCTAAGTACTATATATGGATCATTATACATTTTTTTGTATTCTTCTAATCTTTCTTCCCAAAAACTAATTTTATCCATTATTTCTCTAGATGTTTCCCAGTTTAAGTCATTATTTGATAACTCAATATACAAATTTTCAATTTTATTTTCGATTTCATTTGTTATTTCTATTACTTTGTTTTCCATGTTAATCCCCCTCTTTATCACATTATGTGACAAATATGTTACTATTATAGCACTTTATACTATAAAATCAAGTGTTTTTTTTCCATACATTGGTAACGTCACAACTAGATGAGTATGGTGCTGGATTTGGAATTTCTAATTTTACTATCATTGGTATTTTAAATGCGGAACCAAATGTTACACATGTACCAGGTTGTAATGCTTTTTGTTTCTCAACTATATCAGAAGATATATTAGGAAGCATCTCTTCTATATATTTAATATCTTTTGGGTGAGTCATTTTAAATATTAAGAAATTAGATATTTGCGATATAACAGTATCAGACATTTCGACTGGTCTTTGTGTGATAATATTTAAAAGTATCCCATATTTTCTACCTTCTTTTGCTATACGATCAAATATATTATATCCTATTAAAAATGTATCATTATCTTTTTGAACATATCTATGTGCTTCTTCTAAAAATAAATGGAACGGTATACTACCTCTAGCTGGATTGTTTTTAGAAAACTGAAAGAATATTCTTGAAAATATCTTTACAATAACTTTAGCTATATGGTCGTCTATTTCTTCTAAATTTATATTAATAATTTGAGCTTTTCCATCGTTATATTTTAATAATTCTTGAATGTAAAAGTTTGTATCAGTAGTGTTTTTTACAAAATAATTATATATTTTACTGTTTATCAAAGCATTTAATCTAACTTTTAATATTATTGATATATCTGATAATGTATCATTATGTAAGAAACCATCTCCAATTAAAGTAAATTCTAAAGCATTTGCAAATTCTCTTAAATTAAATGTTGCTTCTTTTGGAACATCAATGTTTTCAATATTTTT
>CAYJPM010000020.1:0-15988 GCA_964372145.1 uncultured Muribaculaceae bacterium
AATGAAAGCTATATTTGAAACAGGTGGAAAACAATATTATGTTACTGAAGGTGACAAATTATTTGTAGAAAAACTTGAAGTTGAAGCAGGAACTGATGTTACTTTTGATAAAGTATTATTAGTAGACGGAAAAACTGGTGTTCCTTACGTTGAAGGTGCTACAGTAGTATGTACTGCTTTAAAAAATGGCCGTGGGAAAAAAATTAAGGTATTTAAATATAAACCTAAAAAGAAATATCGTAAAACTCAAGGACATAGACAACCATATACAATGTTAGAAGTTAAAAAAATTAATGGTTAATTATGATAAAGATTAATAAAAGAGGTAGACTAATAACTATAGAAGGACATGCTAATTATGATGATTTTGGAAAAGATATCGTATGCGCAAGTGTATCTAGTATAGTTTATACTACTGTAAATGGAATACTTAATTTTGATGGTAATTCAATAGAGTTTATAGATAATAAACAAATGAAAATTACTATATTAAAAGAAACTAAAGAAGTTAACATACTTATAAATAATATGTTAGACTTACTTGAAGAATTAGAAATTAAATATCCTAAAAATTTAAAAATTAGTAAAGGAGATTAAGATATGTTATTTATAAAATTGAATATCCAAAGATTTGCCCACAAAAAGGGACAATCTTCAACAGATAACGGTCGTGATTCGGCTGGTCGTAGACTTGGTGCAAAACTTGCTGATGGACAATTTGCAACTGCTGGTTCAATTATATATCGTCAAAGAGGTACAAGAATTTATCCTGGTACAAACGTAGGAATGGGTAAAGATCATACATTATTTGCGAAAATTGACGGAATTGTAAAATTCGAAAGAAGTGGAAAAGATAAGAAAAAAGTAAGTGTATACGAAACTAAGTAGTATACACTTTTTTCTTTATTATGATATAATACTTTTAGAAGGTGTAAATGAAAAATTTAGATGAATTAAAATTAATGAAATGGAATGAATTTATTGAGTATTTTGATACAATAATCGAGTTGACTATGTATTTAAATAATATTAATAGATTAGTTATTAATGACCAAGTAGATAGTTTAATATATGGAAAATGGTTAGAATTATATTCGTTATTTAAAAATGAAAATGAACTTAGTATATTTATAGTAAATAAATTAAATGAATTAAGAGAAGAAAAAATAAGATAATTAAGGAGGAATTAAGATGTTCGTTGATGAATTAACGTTAAAAGTAGTAGCAGGATCAGGTGGAGATGGATGTACTGCTTTTCATCGTGAAAAATATGTAGCTATGGGTGGCCCAGATGGCGGAAATGGTGGAAGAGGATCAGATATAATATTTAAAGTAGATAAAAATTTAAAAACTTTAATAGATCTTAGATATCAAAAGACAATACGTGGTGAACGTGGTGATCATGGTAAAGGTAGTAACATGTATGGAAGAGGTAAAGATTCAGTATATGTATCAGTTCCAGAAGGAACAATTGTATACGATAACGATACAAATTTAGTATTATGTGACTTAACAGAAGATGGTCAAGAATTTATAGTTGCTAAAGGCGGAAGAGGAGGAAGAGGTAACAAATCTTTTGCTACTCATGATAATCCAGCTCCTCAATTTAGTGAGAAAGGTGAACCAGGAGAAGAAAGAATTTTAAAAATTGAACTTAAAATGCTTGCAGATGTAGGTTTAGTAGGTATGCCAAGTGTTGGTAAAAGTACAATTCTTTCAGTCGTATCTTCATCAAAACCTAAAATAGCAGCATATCATTTTACAACATTATCTCCAAATCTAGGAGTTATTAAACTTCAAGATCATAGATTATTTGTAATGGCTGATTTACCTGGTTTAATTGAAGGTGCATCATCTGGAGTAGGACTTGGAGATAAATTTTTGAAGCATGCGATGCGTACAAGAATACTTGCCCATGTTATAGATATGGGAGCCATGGAAGGTAGAAATCCTATTGAGGACTATGAAACAATTAGAAAAGAAATAGAAGATTATGATATTAAACTTCTAAATAAAACTGAAGTTATAGTAGCAAATAAAATGGATTTACCGGATGCAGCAAATAATTTAAAATTATTTAAAGAAAAATTCCCTAATAAGGAAATAATTGAAATAAGCGCAGCTAATAATGAAAATATTGATAATTTACTTATAAGATTAGCTGATATTTTAGATGAAACTCCAAAAGTAGATATGTTTGCTAAAGAGGAATTTGAAGATTATATATTATTTGAATTTAGAAATGAAAATTCATATTCAATAAAAAAAGTTGACAACACATGGGTTGTAACTGGAGACAAAGTTGAAAAACTTCTTAAGATGACTAAATTACAAGAATCAGAAGGAGTAAGAAGACTTGCAAGAAAGTTAAATAAAATGGGTATTGAAGATGAACTTGAAAAATTAGGAGCTAAACCTGGTGATGATGTTCAAATATTAGATTATATTTTCACCTTCAAGGCTTAATATATCATTTATTTTAATAATTTTACTAATATTTTTAGGTAATACTAAGATATTAGTATTTTTTTTTGGATTATGTATTTCAATTATCTTATTTTTAGGTACATCTTGATATTTATATATAACAACATTCTTATTATCAAGACCTACTATATCTATTTCATCTTTAAGAAAAAAAGTATGAATATTATTACACTTAGGAAAATATACACCATTATAAAAATCTTGCTTTTTCATTAAATAAAAGAATTTTGAAATTTTATTATTTATAACTTCTATATTATAATAATCATCTGCTATAATTAGATCCATTTTATCACCTTCTAATATATATTAAATTAATAAATAAAATATGCTATAATTAAGGTGAATTTAAGGAATTATGGATATAATAATTAAGAAAGGCAGTATATGAAATTATTACTTGTAGAAGATCAAAAGCATATGGCATATGCAATTGGGGAAATATTGAAGAAAAATAAATATATAGTTGATTTAGCATTTGACGGTGAAGAAGCTATTGAGTTTGGTTTAAGCTGTATATATGACGCGATTATATTAGATGTAATGATACCTTATAAGGATGGTTACGAAGTATTGAAAACTTTAAGAAACAATAATATAAATACTCCAATAATTATGCTTACAGCTAAATCTGAAGTTCTAGACAAAGTAAAAGGTTTAGATTTAGGTGCTGATGATTACTTATCTAAACCTTTTGAAACAGAAGAGTTATTAGCAAGAATCAGATCTATAACTAGAAGAGTTGGTGATGTTCCAGTAGAAAAAGATATATTTTTTGAAAATATATATCTAGATAAAAATAATTTAAAAATAAAATGCGATAATAAAGAATATGTACTTACATTAAAAGAATTTCAATTATTAGAACTTTTTATAAACAAACCAAATATTGTAATATCAAAAGAAATGATTATAAATAAATTATGGTCATATGATAAAGTAATAATCGACAACAATGTTGAAGTATATATTTCATTTTTAAGAAAAAAAATGGATAATTTAAATACTGATGTTAAAATTAAAACAATCAGAGGATTGGGATATAAATTAACGGGTGATAAAGATGTTTAAGAAATTAAGAAATAAACTTTTGCTAGTGAATATGATAATAATATCTGTAATTATTTTAATTGCATTTGCAATTGTGTATATTTATAATTATAGCAATATATATACTAATAATATTAAAGAATTAGAAAGAATACCTACTACATTTAGAAATCCACATGATAATGTTATTTTTAATGAAAATATTGATTTGGAAGAGTTAGAAAAGTATTTTCAAGATAAAAAAATCTCATTTGATATTATATTAAATAATGATTATGAAATTGATACAACTAGTTTTTATAATGATTATACTGACGAAGAATATATTGAATTATTAGATAATATAGTAATGGAAAATGATTATATAGATGAAGTGAATTTTAATGATACAATATGGTTATATAAATTTACAAAAGTAGCATCTTTAAACGAAACAGATGATTATGGATACAAAGTTTCATTCGTGGATATTACTGAGGATAATCTATTTTTAAATACATTATTAATATCATTGATTCTTATGTATGTAATACTTTTAATTCTAATATATTTTATTAGTTTATATTTTGCAAACAAAAGTATTAAACCGTTAGAAAGACTATGGTTTAAACAAAAACAATTTGTCGCAGATGCAACACATGAATTAAAAACTCCTTTGACAATAATATCAGCTAATACAGATTTACTATTAATAAACGAAGATAAAACTATTAAATCACAAAAGAAATGGCTAGAATATATTAAATTAGAAACAAATGGAATGAGTAAACTGATTAATGAACTATTATGCAGTGCCAAAGTAGAAGAAGAAAATTATGATATAAAATTAAATAACATAAGTTCAGTAATCAAAGACTTATTACTATCTTTTGAAACAGTAATGTTTGAAAAAAATATAAAATTAAAAAGTTCTATTGATAAAGATATATTTTTAAATACAGATGTTGAAAAATTAAGGCAAGTAGTAGTTATACTATTGGATAATGCAATAAAATATACTGAAGAAAATGGAAAAATAATTATCAAAGTTACTAAAAATAAAAAGGATATTATGATAAAAATTTCTAATACAGGTAAAGGAATAACTAATAATGATTTACCAAATATATTTGATAGATTTTATAAAGCAGATAAATCAAGAAGTAATAACAATACAAATAGTTACGGTTTAGGATTATATATTGCTAAAACTATTGTTACAAAATTAAAAGGCGATATTAAATGTAAAAGTGAAGAAAATAAAATGACAACATTTATAATTAATTTTAAAAGCTGATATCAGCTTTTTTTATTTCACTTAAACTTCATATTTATTACATAATATCTTAACAATAAAATTATATACTTATATCACAAGGAGGAAAGATATAGAAAGTAAAAAATATTAGTAGTAATAATTAATAAATAAATATATATAAATAAGAAAGAATAGGTGATTCTATAGATATAAAGAAGAAGGTAGTAAAAAAAGAAATATAAAGCATAAATAACACTCTAACTATATAAATAAGAAAGAACAGGTGATTCTATAGATATAAAGAAGAAGGTAGTAAAAAAAGAAATATAAAGCATAAATAACACTCTAACTATATAATTAAGAATTTTAAAGATGTTAAACCCCATACTGGTAAAGTATTTTAATAAAACATATAATTAAAATTCTTTTTTTTTGAAATATTGTCTTTTATCTTAATGATATTGAATTAAACAATAAAAATGTTAGAAATAACATTTTTTATTTTAAGGTTTGTTTAAGGTTAAGAAAATATAATATATAAGGAAAGAGGAAAAAATGAGAAAAAATATGTTTAAAAGAGCATGGCTAAATATAACAAGAAAAAGAAGTAAATCAGTAATACTTTTTATAATAATGTTTATAATAGCCAATTTAGTATTAGCATCGCTAGCAATATCAAATGCAGTAGATGAAAGTACAAACTATGCAAAAGAATCTTTAGGTAGTGAAATTTACTTAAATGCAAATATGGAACAAATTAAGGGTTCGATGCAAGGAATGATGCCATCAGAGGGAATGGATAGAGAGTCAATAGTTTTTGATAGACCAGAAATTACTATAGAATTAGTAAATGAAATAGCAAATTCTGAATATGTTCTTGATTATACTTATAGTTTATCAGCAGCATTTGAAGCTGTAAACTTTGATTTAATTGAAGTTGAATCTTCTAATATGATGCGTGGAGAAGGAAATATGCCGAATACTGTAACTGGTATTAATTCATACGCTTTTATACCAGGAATTGATACAGGGGCAATAGAACTTACCGAAGGAACATTTTTTGATGAAACAACAGATAATAAAGTTGTGATATCTTATGAATTAGCAGAAGAAAATGATTTAGAAATAGGTAGTACTTTAGAACTTGAAAATACAGAAAGTGAAGAAGTATTTGAATATGAAATAATAGGTATATTTTTATCATCTTCAGAAGGATATGAAAATAACATTTATATGAATATCGAAAGTGTAGAACAACTATTAACTGAAGAAGCTTATAATGATGGTGATTATTCAGTTAATAATGTAATATATTATTTAAATAATCCTGAGAATGTAGATTTATTTTTAGAAGAAGCAAATAGTAAATACGATTTAGAAGAAATGAACTTAGTCCTTGATATAGACAATTCGGCATATGAACAAATGGCAGGACCTTTAGAATCCGTAGGATCATTTTCATCTACTATATTAATAGTTGTTATAATAGCCGCTGTATTTATAATAGCGTTAATAATAAATAATAATATTAAAGATAGAAAATATGAAATGGGAGTTCTTATGAGTTTAGGAGCTACTAAGAAAAATATAATAGGTCAAATATTAACAGAATTAATATTAGTAGCAACACTTGGTTTTATATTATCAATTGGAACTAGTACAATTGTAGCAGGAGCATTATCAAATAGTTTATTAGATAGTCAATTACAAATGAGTGAAGAACAAAGTGAAAATAATTTTGGTAGACCAAGCATGGGTAATATGATGAATAATAATAGTAATAATAATTTATCAGATGCAGAAGTAATAGATGAAATAGATGTTAATGTAAGTGTTAAAGAATACGTATTGCTATTTACTATAGGATACTTAATAACTCTAGGTGCAATGAGCATACCAGCTTTAAATATAATGAAATATGAACCTAAAACTATTTTGACTGGGAGGGAATAAATGAATAAATTAATTATAAAAGACTTAACATATTCATATGAAGATGGTAATAAAAAAAATAAAGTTTTAAAAGGAATAAATGTAGAGTTTTCATCAGGTAAATTATACTCTATAGTAGGAGAATCTGGTTCAGGTAAAACTACATTAATCTCTTTATTATCTGGGCTTGATAATATTCAAGAAGGCGATATCTTATATAATGACGTATCTATTAAAAAAATAGGTAATGCTGATTTTAGATTACACTATGTTAATATAGTATTTCAGTCATATAATTTAATAAATTACATGACTGGTAAAGAAAATGTTGATATTGGTATTGATTTTTCAGGGATAAAGCATGATGGTACATATTCTTATGAAATGTTAGAAAAAGTAGGTATAGATAAAGAAAAAGCAGATCGTATGGTACTTAAATTATCAGGAGGAGAACAACAAAGAGTAGCTATAGCTAGAGCTTTAGCTTCTGAAGTTCCAATTATTGTTGCTGATGAACCAACTGGAAATTTAGATGAAGAAACAGAAAAAAAAGTTATGAATATTTTTAAACAAATGACAAAAGCAGGTAAAATCGTAATAATCGTTACGCACTCAAAAGCAGTTTCAAAATATGCAGACAAAGTTTATCGAATGAAAAAAGGATTAATTGAAAATGATTAATTCTTTTCTTCATTTGACTAGGATTTAAATATATGATATATTAAAGGCCTATTTGCTTAAGGAGTGAATAATTTAAATGGATAATAATAAATATATGTTAGTTATGGAAAAAAAAGATTTTCCAGGAGATTATGAAATAATATTTTTAGATTTAATAAATCAAGAGTGGAATATAAATAATTCTTTAGAATTTTTAGATAATATTACTTCTACGTATAATAAAGATGAATTTAGAAAATTAATTTTAGACTCTAATACAATAACTGATAATTACAAAGATGGTAATATAGTAATTAAAGGTCCTACAAAATACCGTAACCCAGTTGTATATAAAGAAACATTTGAAAATTTTAATTTAAATATATTTCTATATAACAATATAAATGATAAATTAATATGTAATAAATTATATAATAGATATGATCAACTAGTAAGAAAAAATAAAGATAATAATAGTGTAGAATTTAAAAATATTTTACTTGAAGAAACTTTAGAAATAGATAGTAAAATAAATTCAATATATAATATGATTATGAATTTAAGTTATTTAAAAAGAAGAATGCTTATATTAGACATTATTTATAATATGACTCAAAAAGTTAAAGTAAAAAAACTGGAAACATTAAGTGCTGCTTAATGTTTTTTTACATATATCATAAATTTAGTGTATAATATAATTAAGGAAAGAGTGGTTTTATGAAAAATAATAAAGACATTAACACAACAGAAGTTAACGAATTAATATTAACAAGTAAAAAAATATTAAAATTAGTATATATATTTTTGTTTTTTGCACTAATAATGGGGGCTATATATATATTAAATAGTCTAAACATATTAAACGTAATTAGAACAATACTAGGTGTTTTGTCACCATTAATAATAGGTTTTATTATAGCGTGGTTATTTAGTCCACTAGTAAATAAATTATATAGTAAAGGATTAAATAGATTATTAGGTACTTCCATAATCTTTGTGGGCATAATATTGTTTATAATAGTATTTACAAGTTTATTCATACCAATTATAATTGATCAAGTTAATGAACTTATAACAATGATACCCGGAATAGCTGATACATTAATTGAAACATTTGATAATGTATTTAACAGCATATCTGAAAACGGAATTGATGTAGAAAGTACAAAAAATAATGTTATTTCATATATAGAAGATTTTGGTAATAATTTAGTTACTACTTTACCAGGTGATGTTTTAGGAATAGCTGGTTCATTATTTTCTGGTTTATTAACTGGAATTTTATCATTAATTATAGGTTTTTATATGTTAGTGGATTTTGATAATATTAAAGCAACATTTATTAAATTAGCACCTAAAAAAATAAAACAAAGCACTAGTGAAATATTAACAGATATGTCTAACGAAGTTAGAAAAACTGTTAATGGAATACTTTTAATAGCAACTATGGTATTTGTATGTGACACGGTAGGTTTTGCAATAGTTGGTTTAGATGCTGCATTATTAATTGGTTTACTTTGTGGTATAACTGATTTAATACCATACATTGGACCATATATAGGTGGAGGAATAGCTGTATTAGTAGGGTATTCTCAAGGACCAGTAGTTGGTACAGGAGTTTTAATTATAGCGGTAATAGTTCAACTTTTAGAAAATTATGTTATGCAACCTGTAGTTATGAGTAAAGCAACAGCATTACATCCAACAATTATTATGGCAAGTTTATTAATATTTGGATATTTCTTCGGTATAGTAGGTATGATTTTATCAACTCCTATACTTGCAGTTTTAAAAGTATCATTTAAACACTTAAATGATAAACTTGAAATATTTGATTTATCATAAAAAATATGTTATATTATACATGTAATCAATGACGAAAGAATTAATATATAAATGATTTTAAGAGAACTAATGTTAGGTGAAAATTAGTATTCAAAATATATTATGCTACTTTCAGAGATTAATCGGTTAACTAGATCGTTAAAATTATAAGTTAAACAAAGGATGGTACCGTGCTTATGCACTCCTTGGTATTATTCTTTTTTATTTAATAAAAAGAGAGGGAAAAGAAAATGAAAATATTTTTAATCGCAGGAAAAGCAGAAAGTGGAAAGGGAGAAGTAGCAAAATTAATCAAAGAATACTATATCTATAAACATGAAAAAACTGTTGTTACATCATATGGTAAATATATCAAAAATTTAGCAATGGAATTATCGGATTGGGATGGTAATGAAGCTACTAAACCAAGAAAGTATTTACAAGAATTAGGACAACAAATTAGAACTATTAATCCAAATTTCATAATTAATAATATGACTAAAAATTTTGAGGTGTATGAGAATTTTGTTCAAAATTTAGTTATAGATGATGTTAGAATGCCTGAAGAAATAGATAAAATAAGAAATAATTTTGATAATGTATATGCTATATATGTAGAAAATCAATTTAGTGAATCAAATTTATCTGTTGAAGAACAAATAGATATAACAGAAGTTGCTTTAGAAAATTATAATGATTTTGATCATACAATAGTGAATGATCAATTAGAAAGTTTAAAAGATAAAATATTCAAATTTTTAGATGGAGTAAAATAAATGAAAAAATTAAATTCAAGTGAATTAAGAAAATTATATTTAGATTTTTTTGAGAAAAAAGGACATGAGATAATATCATCTTCATCTTTAATACCAGAAAATGACCCAACAGTATTATTTACCACTGCAGGTATGCATCCTCTTGTTCCTTACTTATTAGGAGAAAAACATCCAAGTGGTGCAAGATTATGTGACGTTCAAAAATGTATAAGAACAAGTGATATAGATTCTGTAGGTGATTCATCACATTTAACATTTTTTGAAATGCTAGGGAATTGGTCTTTAGGTGATTATTTTAAAGAAGATGCTATTAAATATAGTTATGAATTTTTAACAGATGAAAATTATTTAGGAATACCTAAAGATAAATTATATTTCACATGTTTTGAAGGTGATGAAAATACACCAAAAGATGAAATTAGTGCAAATATATGGAAAAGCTTAGGCGTTCCAGATGATCATATATTTTATCTGTCAAAAGATGATAATTTTTGGATATTAGGATCAGGAGTAGGTCCATGCGGTCCTTGTTCAGAAATGTACTACGATACAGGTAAAGAAAAATGTAGTGAAACTTGTGATCCATCTTGTAGTTGTGGTAAATATTTAGAAATATGGAACGATGTTTTCATGGAATATTTAAGTAATGAAAATGGAGAATTAAGTCCATTAACACAAAAGAATGTTGATACAGGTATGGGACTTGAAAGAACAGTTACTGTATTAGGTGGATATGAATCAGTTTATGATATTGATGAATTTCAAGGTATTAAAAACAAAATTAGTAGTTTAACAGATATAACTTATGAAAATAGTAAAAAAGAATATCGTGTGATAATGGACCATGTTAGAGCAGCTACATTTATATTAGCTGATGATAAAAAAATTGTTCCATCAAATGCAGGTGCAGGATATGTACTAAGAAGATTAATTAGAAGAACAATTAGAAGCTTAAGAAAATTAAATATAGATGCAGATAAAATAATCTTATTATGCGATGAAGTAATTAATGAATATAAAGAAATTTATTCAGAATTAACAAGGAATGAAAATTATATTAAAGATGAATTGTTAAAAGAATCTAGTAAATTTAGTAAAACATTAAAAGATGGTGAAAAACATTTTTATAAAATAATAAAAAGATTAGAAGGTAATACAATCAAAGGTGAAGAAGTATTTAAATTATTTGATACATTTGGTTTTCCTCTTGAAATGACAGAAGAATTAGCAAAAGAAAATAATTTAAATATTGATGTAGATGGTTTCCACACTAAATTTAAAGAACATCAAGAAAAATCTAGAACTATAGATTCAGGAGCTGCAAAAGGTGGTTTAGCTGATCAATCATATGAATCAGTAAAATATCACACTTTAGCACATATATTATTAGCTACACTTCAAGAAATATATGGAAATGATGTAATTCAAAGAGGAGCAAATATAACTTCAGAAAGATTAAGATTTGATTTTAACTTAGATCATAAATTATCAGATGAAGAAAAACTAGTTGTTACTACTAGAGTTAACGAAATGATTAAAACTAATTCAGAAGTTACTATGGAAGAAATGACTTATGAAAAAGCAAAAGAAAGTGGAGCACAAGGAATATTTACTGATAAATATGATACATTAGTAAAAGTGTACACTATAGGAAATTTATCTAAAGAAATATGTGGAGGACCACATGTTAAAAACACAAGTGAATTAGGAACTTTCAGAATACAAAAAGAAGAAAGTAGTTCATCAGGTGTAAGAAGAATTAAAGCTGTTTTAGAATAAACAGTTTTTTTTATTGATAAAAAATATTTACAGAGGTATAATAATATTATAAGGAGAACATATGAATACTATAGTAAAGTGTGAAAATTTAAAGAAAAAATTTGGTTCAAAAGAAGTGTTACATGGTATATCTTTCGAAATAAAAGAAGGAGATATATTAGCGTTTATTGGACCAAATGGTAGTGGTAAAACAACTACAATTAAATCGATGTTAGGTTTACAATCGATAACAAATGGTAAAATTACAATAAATGGTTTTGATATAGAAAAAGATTTTGAAAAAGCTATTGAAAAAGTAGGGGCAATAGTAGAAAATCCAGATTCTTATATGTATTTAAGCGGAAGACAAAATTTAAAATTAATAGCAAATTTATATCCAAATATAACTAAGGATAAAATTGAAGAAATTATTAAAATAGTTGGTCTAGAACATAGAATTAATGATAAAGTGAAAAAGTATTCACTTGGTATGAGACAAAGACTAGGAATAGCTAAAGCATTACTAAATAATCCTAATGTATTAATATTAGATGAACCTACTAATGGATTAGATCCAGAAGGAATAAAAGAACTAAGATTATTATTAAAAAGATTAGCAAAAAGCGGTATGGGAATTTTAATATCAAGTCATAATTTATCTGAACTTGAAAGTTTCTGTAATAAAGTTTGTATAATAAGTTCAGGTAAAGTAATTGAACAATCTGATATTACTGATTTTAAAAAAGAAGCAGATAAATATATATTTAAAGTAAATAATACTAAAGGTATAAAAGATGTTAAAATTATAGATGAGGAAAAATTTGAATTTACCGGAACAAAAGAAGATGTTGCTAATATGGTTAAAAAATTAGTAGAAAATGATATTTCAATCTACGAAGTAAAAGAAATAGAAGTATCATTAGAAGAAGCATTCTTAAATATGACTGGAGGTAATAAAATTGATTAATTTAATTAAAAATGAATTTTATAAAATATTTCATAAAAAAAGCACATACGTATTAATGTCAATAATAGCAATATTGATTTTAGCTACTAATATTATTACTAATTACTATGATAATTTAAATTATAATTACTCATCAGGAAGTTTGCATATCGATGAATTAAAAAATGAACTAAATAATCTTAATCCAGAAGATGTAAATTATTTAATAGAAAAAATATCATTATCAACTACTATTAAAATTAGTGAGTATGAAGATGATTTTGAATATAATTCATGGCAAACAAACTATTTATATTATGTAATGTATCCATTGGTAAATGAATATTATAACGAACTTTATATGATGGAAAATGAAGAAAAAGCAAATCTGATTTTAAATGAAATGAATGAATATTATAATTTACTTATTAATAATAACTATACTGTAATACTTAATTTAAAATTAGAAGAGGAAAAAGATTTATTAACTTCATTAGAAGAAGATTATAGTCTTAATAAGACAGAAAACTTAGAAACTAATATCAAAATTCAAGAAGAAAAAATAGAAGTTTTAGAAAAATTTATAGAAACTGACACTGAGCCGAATTATGATAACTATCTATATGAATCATACGAAAATTTATCTTATATAATAGAAGAATATTATAACTTTGATATTGATAGTCTTGAAAATGATCCTAAAGGAGAAAATCAATCTAGATACGAAAGTATACATGCATCTTACTTGACAAATAAATATATGTTAGATAATCAAATAAACTTAAATGAACAAAATCTTCAATATACTTTAAAACATTTCATTAGAGATAATGCAATGTTTATTGCAGTATTTATCATAATGATATCAGCTAATATTTTAAGTAATGAATATAGCAAAGGAACAATAAAAACACTTTTATTAGCGCCTCATTCGAGAATTAAAATAGTATCATCAAAAATTATTACATCTATATTAATGATACCTTTAATTTTGATATTTATGCTAATTATTCAGTTCATAATCGGAGGAATATTATACGGTTTTGATTCACTAAATAATCCAGTTATAATGTATGTTACAGAAACATCTTCATTATCAGAAACTAATATATTTATATATTTCCTACAAGATATTTTACTATATCTACCATTATTTATAATGTTAACTATGATAACTTTCACTATAACATCAATATTCCCAAGTGCATCATTTGCAATAGTTATAAGTTTACTTACATATATAACATTTCCATTAATTAATGCATTTATTACATATTACAATGTAGAGTGGTTAAGATATTTTATATCTATACCATGGGAGTATTTTACAACATACTTTAGAACAGGTAATTATCCACTAGATGGAGTAACCACTACATTTGCAATAATAATGAGTGTAATTTACTTTGTAGCGTTAACTGTGACAAGTATAATCTTTTTCAAAAAGAAAGATGTAAAAAATATTTAATTAGTGGTATACTAATATTATGAAGACTATTAAAGAACAAATTGTTAAACAGAGAAAAAATACAAAAAGGTTACTATATATACTATATATATTAGTAATCTTTTTTGTGGTATTAATCCCTGTATATACAAGTATAACTTTTGGTTATGAGGAAAATGAAACTAATCAAAACATAAATGATGATATACAAAGTGAAGATGATATTTTACCAGAAGATACTGTAGTTAACATTAGTGAATATCCATTTTTAAATAATGCAAACTATATTATGAATATTAACAATCAAAATGAATCTATAAATATTTTAGAATATATTAAACAAGATGAAATAAATAATTTGATAAAAAAAATAAAAGAACTAATATATCTAAAATATCCAGTTTTTATAGCAGATACCTTTACGAATGAAACAACTATTAAAACATTTGTGTTTGAAGAAGAAAAATTAGTGATAAAATTTAATTCTTATGGATATGAAGAATATACAATAGATGATGTTATAAATATATATTATAATGAAATAGACGATTATTTAAACTTTGAAGTAAAATTAACTACTGATTATAAAAATGAAAATGGTTTTGAATATGATGAAAGTAAAAAAATTGTATCTTTAACTTTCGATGATGGACCACATTCAGTTTATACTGAAATGATTTTAAATTCACTTAAAAATAATAAAGCAAAAGCAACATTTTTTACATTAGGGCTAAGTATTGAAGAAAATCCAGATGTTTTAAAAAAAATTCATGATTCAGGTAATGAAATTGCAATGCATGGTTATTCACATACTAACTTCACAAGGATGAGTATTAGCAATGTTAATGAAGAAATAAATAAAACAAATGATTTAATAAATAATATTACAGGCGGAAATGCAAAATATGTAAGACCACCTTATGGTAGTATAAATACACTTGTTAAAACAAATGTTGATTATACATTTGTTAATTGGAGTGTTGATCCGTTTGATTGGAAACATAAAGATCCAAACTATTTACTTGAAGAAGTAATTAAAAATACTGAAGATGGTGATATAATTTTACTTCACGATATATTTGAAAGTAGTGCGATTGCGGCAGAAAAAATCCTCCAAGAACTATATCTTAGAGGATATCAAGTAGTTGATATAACAACATTAACTAAAATAAAAGATATAAATTTAAAAACTAATGAAGTTTATCGTGATTTTAATTAATCACGTTTTTTTATTGCAAAATTATTTAAATGTTTAATTCTTAATTTATAACTTCCTATAATAAATATAATTCCTGCGATCAATACTAAAATTGATAAAGAGTATATCCAAATAGATTCTACAGCAAGATAATTATCAATAAATAAATATATACTATATAAAGAACATAATATACCAGATATTAATACTCTAATTAATCTTATTTTAGTCGTTTTTCCAAATTCAGTTTGATAAAATTTATTTTGTAAGTCTAGTTTTTCTTCCTTATTCATTCTTTGATACTTATTTTTCATACACGTTACCTCAACTTCATTTTAGCATTTATTAAATATTAAATCAAATAATACTTTTCAAAAATAGGATTAAGTGGTATACTAGTTTTATATTTATGGACTGTTAGCTCAGTTGGTAGAGCAACTGACTCTTAATCAGTGGGTCCGGGGTTCAAGCCCCCGACAGTCCACCAAATATATTAACCAAGAGTTACATGTATTATTTTTATACAAAAATCGATAAATAAGTAAAAAAAGTGTTGCAAAAATCGATAAAATAGGGTAAAATGTAATAGCAGTCACAAAAATGGGCTTGTAGCTCAGCTGGTTAGAGCGCACGCCTGATAAGCGTGAGGTCGGAGGTTCAAGTCCCCCCAGGC
>CAYJPM010000021.1:0-5519 GCA_964372145.1 uncultured Muribaculaceae bacterium
TAGATTTAAACTAGGTGATACAATAACAAAAATAGTAAATAAAGGATCAAATACACTAATAGCATTCGTTATATAACACACTTTAAAAAAAGTGTGTTTTTTTGACACATAATAGCACAAAAAATATTTATTTTATAAACCTGATATGTTATACTTAATATAGTAGGAGTGTATGTGATATGAAGTTTAAAAATAAATTTTCTAAAAAATTCTTATTGATAAGTGTAATTGTCTTAGCGAATATAATTACATTTGCCACTCCAACATTATCAAGGTTTGTAAATGAAGGATTCCTTCCAAGTAATTTACCTGTGTGGGACGGAAGCATAGCTACTAGTTATAATAGTGGAGACGGAACTAAAGAAAGTCCATATGTTATATCTTCAGGCGCAGAACTTGCATATTTTAGTGAAGAGTTAAAAACAAATGATTATAAAGATACTTATTTTATATTAGGTAATGATATTATATTAAATAACGGATTTTTCATATATGAAGAAGAAACAGTGAAATATGTATTAAATGATGAAAAATATTATATTAAAGAATATACAAATGAACTTTATTCTGATAAAGAATATCTGAATAAAGTTGATTTAGAAGTGAATATTTTCAATAACATTGAAAACTTTGCTGGTAATTTAAACGGATCGTTTAATTCTATATATGGCTTATACATAAGTGAAGATAGTGATACTGCATTAATAGAAAATTTATCAGGAACAGTAAATAATATATTTATAGAAAATACTATGATTGTTGGTAATAACAATGTAGCTGGTTTAAGTTTAAATAGTAATGACGCTAATATAAGTGACACTTTCATAAACGGATATGTAATTTCAAAAGGAAATGTAACAAATAATGCAGAAACTAAAAGTATTGATGATGTAAATTTTACGACAAGTATTAGTGAAAAAACATTTACAATGTTTAATAATTCAGATGAAAATTTAAAAATAATATCATCTAAATTGACTGGGGATTACGTTGTAGATATAAAAGATAATTTAAATTATGAATTAAAATTAAATGATACAGTTATTCCATTAGGTAATTTCGAAATAGATTTACAAACAACACCATTAAATGAAGTTGTAATAAGCACAACATCTGATGAATCAGAAAGAAATGTATCACTTATTAATTTAGAGTATGAAGTAGTATATGAAATATCTAATTCAAGTGCATTAATAAATAATGCGAGTAATACAAATATAACCAATGTTGTTACAGATGTCGATGTTTACAACAATATAAATTCAAGTGGATTTATATCAAATGCAAACAATAATATAAATATAACAAATTCATATAATACAGGAAGTATAAATGGTACTCAAAATTCGAGTGCATTTATTGGAACACTAGATAATACAATTACATCAATAAATAATTCATACAATAGTGGATTAATTAGTAATAATGCAAATGTAATTGGAGTAATAAATAAAAATAGTGAAGTTACAATTAATAATACATTTAATAATCAAAACATTAATTTTATAAATAAAAACAATTCATCTAACACTATAAATAATAACATTTATAACACTATACTAGATACTGATAATAATATAAATGAGTTTGATTCAGAATTAAATAGTGATTTTTATAATAATTTACAATTTTTAGAATATGAAACTAATGATGATACACTTAGTGATGTATGGATTATTGAAGATAATAAACTACCAGAATTATATTATATGGATGAAATAAATTTAATAGATGTAAGAATAAGTAATAATTCTTGGAATGATTATCATATACCATCAGATATTAAATATTATAATAAAGATATAACAGTAGCGGTAACTTCTAGTTCATATGTATATACAATTGATAAAGTTGAATATTATATAAAAAATGATAATGTATCATTAACATTAGAAGAACTAGAAACACTTGCTTGGAATGAATATGAAAATGCTATTAATTTAAGTGAAGAAGGTAGTTATATAATATATGTTAAGATAACTGATTATGCAGGTAAAGTTAGATATATTAATACTGATACAATAATAATTGATAAAACAGCACCAGTTGTTAGTATGAATTTTAAAGAGGAAAATTGGAATACATTCAGAAAAGATGTAAATGAGATTTTTGTAGAAGAAAATAGTGCATTTATAGTAAATGCTACAGATGAAGCATCAGGAATTAAAGAAAATTCATACTACGTAACAGATGAAATAATAACTGAAGAAGATTTATCAAAATTAAATGATGCAAACTGGACTAGTTATAACGATGAATTTAATATACTTCCAGTAGGAAATAATGTAGTATATACTAGATCGATTGACTATAGTGGTAATATAAGTTATTTAAATTCAGATATAATTACGTTTGATGGATATCATATGAATTATCTTGAAGCCGGTAAAAATAGTATGTACACAAGTGGAGATGAAGTAAATATATCATCTAACTCATCAGTTAAAGCTAATTTTATTTATAATGTACCTAGTACTGAGTTAACCGAATATAATCATCATATAACATTTAATAAAATGTTACCTCAAGGAACAGTTATTATATTAACTGATAACATCACTGGTCAAAAATATGATTACAAAATAATGGATCAAATATCAGAAACAAATATTCCGTTTACAAGTTTTAATACAATCGGATCTGTTGATGGATATTATTCAGAACATAATTACGACAATGGAACTAATATAGTAGAAAATTTCACAATAACATTAGATTTTGAAGATGCTATTATCATAAGCAATATCTTTAGTATTAAAATGGAGTTAGAACTTCAAGATAATTCAGGTGTTGTAATTAGGGATACAGCTAATTCATCTATAATTGAATTTAATATATTTACTAATACAGACGCTGTAATGTATATTAGTACAAACCCAAGTGATATAGCAATAAAATATAATGTTGATTCAATAACAACAGTAGATTTAAATGCTAAAGTAAATTATTATAGTTACTCTTCAAATAAAATAATAGATACATTCATTGAAGAACAAAATTTAGTAATGAAGTTTCAAATATATGATAATTATGATCAACCTGTAGATAGAAATAAATTGAATAATATAGTATTAAAAATAGATGGTAATGAATATTTTCCTGATAATAACGGAATATTTACTATCAGTCTAGAAACTGGAATACTTGAAATTAATAAAAATTTAGAAATACATGCATACAAAGGAGATAATTTCTTAGATGAAGGTATTTATAGTATAAAAGCTAGTAATTATGCATCTTATAGTGGATATACAAGTAATTATATTACAACAATTAGTATACCATTATTAGTAACAGAAAATGTTGATAGTAGTAACGTAAAATTTGCTGCTGAAATGTTAAACGACCAAGTGTTAAAAAAAGAAAATATAAATCAAATTATAAATCTTGAAACATCTTTAAGTGGAGTAGATAATCCAAATATTAGAATATCACTTTATAAAAAAGATGAATATAATGCCACTAATCAAAACTATACATTAATTGATTTAAATACCGTAACTACTGAAAATTTAACTTCAAGTAGTGAAGAATTTAAATATATAATAACTAGTGGAGTCTATGATTTTGAATTAAATCTCGATAAATTAGATAAACAATCTTATAAAATTGTTATTGAAAGTTATGATGGAGATAATTTAATATCAAAGATAGACAAGCAATTATTAATTAAATAAAAGAGGATATATTAATCCTCTTTAAACTAATTAATATAGAAAGTGACAGAAGTAAAATATGAAGAAAAGAAAAGTAAGTATAAGAAAAATAAATATTATAATTGCATTATCTATAGCTATTATATTTTTTAGTGTTGGTATATTTTCACTAGCAAAATATGTAGGAAACACTATTTGGGAATATTATTTAAATTCACAAAAATTTTATTTTACTAGTGAAGAATTAGATGGTACAACAAACCTTAATAACGATTGGACAGGTGGAGCAGTTTCTTTTGAAATTTCTAATTATAATGAAAATAATGAAGTTTCAGACCACGAAATTACATACAATGTTAAATGTCACATTATAGAAGATGAAACAGGTAATTTAACATGTAATCTAAATAATACTGGAACTAATGAATATAGTGGAGTATTACAACAAATTGAGGTATGCAACAACGAAACATCAGATGGTGTAGATACATCATCATTAGATGAAGAAACTTGTAATAACAGAGGTTACACTTGGGTTAATGGAAATACTAGTTTAAATCATTTTTTTGAAATAGAATCATCAGACCCAAATGCAGAAGTTGAAAATGTTAAAGTAAGAATAGAAGCACAAGCAACTGATCCATATACAAAAACTTTAACTGGTGAATTTCATCTTTTTAAAGGTGAAAGTAGTATAGAAGATATTTTGTTTATTCATGAATCTTACTCAGACTATGAAAAAGTAATTATAAGTAACTTTACATATAGAGATAGAGAATTTTTCTTAAGATGGAACTCAGATGATTTAAGAATAGTTAAATCTGATTATTCAAATGCATCTATTGGATTTAATGGATTTATTAATGAAATAGAGTTTAAAGTTAATAAAGATAATACTGTAACATATACATTTTATAAAACAGACCCAAATCAAGAAATAACTATAAATGATTTTATTTTAGTTGAAAAACCGATAGAAGAAGGTATTAGAGTTACATCGATTGAACTATACGAATCCAGTGCTGGTACAACTGAATTATCTAATCCTACTTACACAGACACAACTACAAATATACATTTAGATTTATTGGATAGCAATTCTACATTTACATACAAAGTAACCATTGCTAATACAACACCAGATTACTATCACTTAAAAAATATAGTAGATATAACAAATACCGCTAACATAAGCTATGTTACAAACGGACTAAGTTTATACCATGAATTTGCTCCCGGTACTGAATCAACATTTTATTTAACATTTGATGGTGATAAAAACATATCTTATGACGAATTAATATTAAATACAGAATATATATTTGAATTTGGTGAATTATACAAAGATGATACATTAAATGGTGCAGTACCAGAAATAATAGATGGATTAATACCAATTGTATATGATGATAATATAGATCAATGGACAAAAGCAGATGTTGTTAATGGACAATGGTATAATTATAGTGAATTAAGATGGGCTAATGCAACATCTGTTATTGCATCAAAAAAAGATTACTACGCGGAAGCAGAAGTAGGAACTATAGTAGAAATGAAAGATATGACTTCTATGATGGTGTGGGTTCCGAGATATTCTTATACATTAAAAGAAGATTATGGATACCATGGTTATGGAGGAAGTACTGTAAGTCTTAGTACTCCAGGAGCTTATGATATAAAATTCGGTGGAACAAGTATGTTAGATACAGGAAGTGGAGTATACACAGGAGACTATCCAAGAAATTACTATACATCATCAGCATTTTGCTGGGGTAATACTTGTGATGATCCTGCGACTAGAAATGACCCTGAGAATACAGAAATACCTGGATTCTGGGTAGCTAAATTTGAAGCTTCTAAAAC
>CAYJPM010000021.1:5619-15610 GCA_964372145.1 uncultured Muribaculaceae bacterium
GAGGATCTAAGTAATCCTTAGTAAAAAAGTGTAAATTAAGCAGTTATTTAAGTAAATTTATAGTAAATAACTGCTAAAACTACCATAAAACAAGATAATTTAAATAAAACAGGTTGCTTTTAAAAAATATTTTTGGTAATCTTAATATGTAAGAAAGATATCTTACGACTTTAGAATGTACGGGAGGTAAAAACATGTCTAAAACTGAATTAATAGAAGCAGTTGCTGCTGCAACTGGACTAACAAAAGCTGACGCTGGAAGAGCAGTAGATGCTACATTTGCTGGAATTACTGAAGGTCTTAAAAAAAATGGAAAAGTTGCAATCGTAGGATTTGGAACATTCTCTGCTAAAGAAAGAGCTGCAAGAGAAGGAATTAACCCATTAACTAAAGAACCGTTAAAAATTGCTGCTAAAACAGTTGCTTCATTCAAAGCTGGAAGCAAACTTAAAGAAGCTTTAAACTAAAAAAACTCAGCGTGAGCTGATTTTTTTATGTTTTAATATAGAATATATTATAAATAAGTGTTAAAATACTTATAGGAGATAAAATATGTATAGTTATATAAAAGGTAAAATAATTATAAATGAAAAAAATTATATAGTACTAGATAATAACGGAATAGGATATAAAATATTTGTTCCAAATCCATTTAGCTATGAAATAGATAAAGAATATCAAATATTTTTATATAATCATATAAGAGAAGAAGAATTTAGTTTATATGGTTTTAAAGATTTAGAAGAATTAGAATTATTCTTAAAACTAATTAGTGTTAAAGGATTAGGACCTAAAGTAGCAATGCCAATATTTGCAACTGGTTCTATATCAGGAATATTAGATGCTATAAATAGAGAAAATACTTTATATTTAACAAAATTCCCTAAAATAGGTGAAAAATTAGCAAAACAAATAATATTAGATTTAAAAGGTAAAGTTAAAACTGTTGAAACAGTTACAACTGATAATAATGATGATGATTTGATAGAAGTATTGGAAAGTTTAGGATATAAAACTAGTGAAATTAAAAAAGTAATAGTTAATATTGACCATTCAAAAAAAATAGAAGAGCAAGTAAAAGATTCGCTTAAACTATTACTTAAATAGGAGAATGAAAAATGAATAAAAAAGGTTTTACATTAATTGAATTGTTGGCAGTTATAGTTATATTAGGAATAATAGCTATAGTAGCTACAGTGAGTATGTTTGCGATTATAGACAGTAGTAACTATGAGTTATTTGATTCAAAAAAAGAGGTAGTATTAGTTGCAGCAGAACTTTATGGTCAAGATAACAGAGCTAGTATACCTGACTCTGGCAAAAAAATAACAGTAGGGGATTTAATAGAAAATGATTACCTAGAAATAAAAGATGTATGTGTTGATTCAAGCAGTGCAGAATACACTTGTATGAAAAACGATGTTACTGATGTAGATATGAAAGATGATATTGTTTATATCTATATAGAAAACAACAGAGTGTATGCAAAATTTGAAGATAGTATAAAAAGTTGCGCAGGAACAACAAATAATAATTGTGATAATTAAAATCAGTAAAATTACTGATTTTTATTTTACTTTAAACTATAAATTATGTATAATTAATATGAAAGAAGGTTAAATTTTATGGTAATAGGCTTCGATATAGATAATACAATAATAAATAGTAAAGCAGCAAGAAATTATTATTATGAAACATATGCTAAAGAAAATAACCTTGGATCATTTGATAATATAAGTGAAAACAATAGAAAATTATTTTTCGAAAAACATTTATTTGATATATTATTAAATGCAAAACCTTTTGATGGAGTATACAAAGTAATTGATTATCTTAAAAAGAATAATCATAAAATAATCTTAATTACAAGAAGAGGATTTAATGAAGATAAAAAAATTATTGACATAACTTATGAATTATTAAAAAACAATAATATTTATTATGATGAAATATATTTTAAAGTTGCAGAAAAAGGTAAAGTTGCTAAAGAAAATAATATTAAATTATTTGTTGATGATCATAATTTTAATTTAGAAAGTCTTGAAAAATACGGAGTAAAAGCTTTAAAGTATGAAGATAGAGAAAATAATGGTAAATATGACATAGTATACAATTGGAGTGAATTGTTAGATTACATCAAGAAAGAAGGTTTTTAAAATGGATAGAATAACAGATTCAGATATTAAAGAAGAAGATATTTTTGAAAAGAATATAAGACCAGATAATTTAGATGATTATATAGGACAAAAAGAAATAAAAGAAAACTTAAATATATTTATGAAAGCTGCTAAGATGAGAAATGAACCTTTAGATCATGTTTTACTTTATGGTCCTCCGGGATTAGGTAAAACAACACTTGCACATATCATAGCAAATGAAATGGGAGTAGGCCTTAAAACAGCAAGTGGTCCATCAATTGAAAAAAGTGGTGATTTAGCTGCAATACTTTCAAACTTAGAACCAGGTGATGTACTTTTCATAGATGAAATACATCGTATGCCTTCATTTATTGAAGAAATTTTATATCCTGCTATGGAAGATTTTTCACTAGATATAATATTATCAAATGAAGGTAAAAGTAGAAACATAAAAATCGATTTACCACCATTTACATTAGTAGGAGCAACAACTAGAGCAGGTGATTTATCTTCACCTTTAAGAGATAGATTTGGAATTATAAATAAACTTGAATATTATACAAATGATGAACTAGCACAAATAGTAAAAAGAACTAGTAAAGTATTGGATATAAATATAGATGCTGATGCATCAATTGAAGTAGCTAGAAGAAGTAGAAAAACTCCAAGAGTTGCTAATAGAATATTTAAAAGAGTTAGAGACTTTGCATTAGTAATCGGCAATGGTCACATAGATTTAGATATCACAAAAAAATCACTTAATAGACTTAATGTAGATGAATATGGGTTAGATAATATTGATATAGAATATTTACATAGTTTGATTGAAAAATTTAATGGAGGACCAGTAGGTCTTGAAACAATAGCAACTAGTATTGGTGAAGAAATTACTACAATAGAAGATGTAGTAGAACCTTTTTTACTTCAAGAAGGATTTGTAAAAAGAACAAGAAGTGGACGTGTAGCCACTAAAAAAGCATACGAGCATTTAGATATAGAATATGATAAAGAAAATGTTAAGGATGGTGACTAAATGAATATATTAGATGGAAAATTAGTTAGTAATGTAATATTAGATAATATAAAAGAAAAAATAGAAAAAAGAAAAATAAAAGTAGGTTTAGCAATTATATTAATAGGTAATCATGAACCAAGCAAAATATACGTTAATAATAAAATGAAAATGTGTGAAAGAGTTGGTATTAAACCATATTTATTTCACTTAAATGAAGATGTGTTAGAAAATGAAATAATTGAACTAATTAAAACTTTAAATGAATCAAAAGAGATACATGGAATTATAGTTCAAAGTCCAACACCAAATCATATTGATTTTAAGAAGTGTACAAAATTTATAGTTCCTGAAAAAGATATAGACGGACTAGGGATGGAAAATACATACAGTAGTTATCTAGAAGAAAAATCTATATTACCCTGCACAGTTAAAGGAATTATAGAACTTTTAAATCACTACAATATAGAAATTGAAGGACAAGATATAGTAATAGTGGGAAAAGGATATTTAGTTGGTAAACCTTTATCACTTGCTTTTATGCATTTAGGAGCTACTGTTACTGTATGTCACACAAAAACAAAAAAATTAAAAGACAAATGTAACAATGCAGATATTTTAATAAGTGCAACTGGAGTAAATCATTTAATTAAAGAAGATTTTGTAAAAGATAACGCAGTTGTTATAGACGTTGGAATATCTAGAATTAATGGTAAATTAAGCGGAGATGTAGACTTTGATAATGTTAAAGAAAAATGTTCTTATATAACACCAGTTCCTGGCGGAGTAGGACCTATGACAGTAGCAATGGTTATAAATAACACAATTGAAGCATATGAAAGGATAAATAATAATGGATAAAGTATTAAAAGAAGCATTAAAACTAGAAAGAAATAGACAAGAGGAAAATATAGAACTTATTGCATCAGAAAATTATGTAAGTAAAGATGTATTAGAATTACAAGGCAGCATACTTACTAATAAATATGCTGAAGGATATCCTTCAAAAAGATATTATGGCGGATGTGAATATGTTGATATTTTTGAAGATAAGGCAATTGAATATGCTTGTAAGTTATTTGATTGTAAATTTGCAAATGTACAACCACATTCTGGATCAAGTGCTAATATGGCAGCATATAGAGCACTTTTAAATCCAGGTGATAAAGTATTAGGTATGAACCTTTCTAATGGAGGTCATTTAACTCATGGACATAAGATGTCATTTTCTGGTAAAGATTATGAAGTTGTGCAATATGATTTAGATTTAGATACGGAAGAAATAGATTATGAAGCATTAAAAATTTTAGCAATAAAAGAAAAACCAAAAATGATTATAGCAGGAGCATCTGCTTACTCTAGAACAATAGATTTTAAAAAATTTAAAGAAATATGTGATGAAGTAGGAGCATATTTAATGGTAGATATGGCTCATATAGCAGGTTTAGTTTGTGCAGGATTACATCCATCACCACTTCCTCATGCAGATATAGTTACATCTACTACACATAAAACATTAAGAGGACCACGTGGTGGTTTAATTCTTACTAATGATGAAGAAATAGCAACAAAAATAAATAAGATAATATTTCCAGGTATACAAGGTGGACCTTTAATGCACGTAATTGGAGCTAAAGCACAATGTTTCTATGAAGCATTAGAACCTGAATTTAAAGATTATATGAACCAAGTAGTTAAGAATGCTAAAGCATTTGGTGAAGCATTTATTAAAGAAGGTTTTAAAGTTGTATCAAATGGAACCGATAATCATTTACTTTTAATAAACGTTAAAGACAACTTTGGTATTACTGGAAAAATAGCGGAAAAAGTATTAGATGAAATACATATTACAGTTAATAAAAATACTATTCCAAATGATACTGAAAGTCCAATGGTAACAAGTGGTATAAGAGTAGGAACTCCAGCAATGACTACTAGAGGATTTGAAGAAGAAGATTTTGTTAAAGTAGCATCTATTATAGCTAGATGTCTTAAAAATCATGATAATGAAGAAGTTTTGGAAACTTTAAAAAAAGAAGTTAAAGAACTTACTAGTAAATATCCATTAAACGTTTAATTATAGGAGGTTATTATGTCAAAGTGGGATAAAGAATATTATAAATTATGTAAGACTATATTATCTGAAGGTATTGAAGTAGAAAATAGAACTGGGGTTAACGCTATTAAATTAGATGGTTACTATTTAGAATTTGATTTAGGAGAAGAATTTCCAGCTCTAACAACTAAAAAGTTATTTTATAAAAGTGCAATATTAGAAATGATGTGGATATATCAAGTTATGTCTAATGATGTTAGATGGTTACAAGATAGAAATGTTAAAATCTGGAATGAATGGGAAGTTAAAGAAGATGGTAAATGGTATGCTACTCAAAATGTTTTAGATGAAAATGGTAATCTTGTAAAAAAAGAGATTATTAAAGACTTTGGTATTGATAAAGCGCATACTATTGGAACAGCATACGGTTTTATAGCGGATAGATATAAACTTATGCAAAGCGTAGTGGAAACAATAAGAAAAAATCCTACTGACAGAAGAATGGTAAAAAGTTTGTGGCAAGATGAATTCATGCCAACTGCAGTATTACCTTCTTGTGTATGGTCAACAGAGTGGAATGTATGGGATGGAAAACTTAATTTTTGGGTTCATCAAAGATCTTGTGATGTACCACTCGGACTTCCATTTAATGTTACACAGTATGCAGTTTTAGGAAATATGATTGCTCACGTTACTGGACTTAAACCAGGTAAAATGAGATGGAGTTTAAATGACCCGCATATATATGTTAATCAAGTAGAAGGTATAAAAGAACAAATGAAAAGATTTGAAACTTTAGAAGATTTGCCTGCACCAGAATTATGGTTAGATCCAAGTATAAAAGAATTTGAAGACTTTGATAATTCAAGAGAATTAAAACATATTAAAATAAAAAATTATAAACATCATGGCGAAATTAAATTTCCCATTGCGCAGTAAGAGGTGAATTATGATATCTATGATCGCTGCAATAGGTAAAAATAATGAATTAGGTTATAAAAATAATTTATTATGGAATTTACCCAATGATTTAAAATTTTTTAAACAAACTACAACTAGTAAAAAAATAGTAATGGGACATAATACTTTTTTATCTATAGGTAGACCACTACCAAATAGAGAAAACATAGTAATTACAAGAGATAAATTCGATAATGTAACAATAATGACATTTGACGAAGTATTAGATAATTATTTAAATAGTGAAGAAGAAATATTTATAATAGGTGGAGGTAAAATATACAGTTTGTTTTTAGAATATGCAAACAAATTATATTTAACGGAAGTTCCTCTAGAAGCACAAGCAGATGTATATTTTCCAAAATTTGATAAAGAAGAATTTAATATCATAGATAGTATAGATAATAGTGATAAAAATATTAAATATAAACATGTAATTTATGAAAGGAAAAAATTATGAAGGGTAAACTTATAGTAATCGAAGGAACTGATTGTTCTGGAAAAGAAACACAAAGTAATATATTAATAGATAGGCTTAGAGATAATGGAAAGAAAGTAGTTAAATTTTCATTTCCTAATTATGATAGTCCTACTGGTAAAATAGTCGGAGGACCATACCTTGGTAAAGATTATATATGTGATGGATGGTTTAAAGAAGGTGCTGGTAATGTAAATCCAAAAGTTGCATCTTTATACTACGCTGCTGATAGACTATATAATATAACTGAAATAAACAAAGCATTAAACGAAAATGATATTGTCATACTAGATCGATATACAACTTCTAATATGGGACATCAAGCTAGTAAAGTTAAAACTGATATTGAAAAATTAGAAATTATAAATTGGTTAGAGAAACTAGAATATGATTTATTAGAATTACCAAGACCTGACATAACAATATTTCTACATATGCCTTATGAAGCTGCTATTCCTTTAAGAGCAAAAAGAGCAGAAAAATTAGATCAACATGAAATGAGCGAAGAACATTTAAGAAATGCTGAAGCAACATATTTGCTTTTAGCAGATAAATTTGAGTATTCTAAAGTTGAATGTGCTGAAAATAATGTAGCTAGAAGTATTGAAGATATATCTAAAGATATATATAATACAGTTGTTAGCGAGCTTAATAATAATACTAGAAGAAAAGTAAAATAAATTTTTACTTTTTTTATTGATAAAATGTGATAAAATAATTTAAGAGGTGGGTTTATGAACGATTACATAATAGAATATCAATTATTAACTGATTCACTGGATAATAATCTTTTATCATATATGGGTTATTATAAAGGTAAATTAAGTAAAGATATTTTTATTACAAAACAAGACAATAAAGAAATAAAAATTAATATAAATGAAATGATTACTGAAAAATCAGAAGATGGTTCTGAAACATATAACTATATATATCAATTAGTAAATTTAAAACAAATAAAAAAATATTATAATACTTCAGATAGTGAAGAAGCAATATCTTTATTTGCAGAACAATTAGAATCAGCTGTAAGTTATTTTGATGAAAAAGGTTGTATTAGAAATTTATTATTAAATTCTCAAGGATCAAACAAAAACAAAAAAACTGAAGAAAATTCCGTTATCTTACCAGAATTTATAGAATTAGAAAATAATTTAAATGAATATATTATAGGTCAAGAATTAGCAATAAGAAAAATATTAACTAAGGTTTATTCTCACTATAAAAATGATAAAAAATCAACTATATTACTTCATGGTCAAACAGGCGTAGGTAAATCTGAAATAATAAAACAAATATCTAAGAAATTAGGTGTACCATTTATAGAAGTAGACTTAAATAATTACTCAGCTACAGGTTTTAAAGGTGGTGATATCGAAGATATACCACTTTATATATTAAAAAATGCGAATTTTGATATAAATTTAGCTGAAAAAACATTAGTATCATTCGATGAAGTAGATAAAATATTAATGAATGGTGGTACAGGATCTAATTCAGAAATTAACAAAGGTGATGTAGTAAATGCAATTCTTAAATTTATAGAAGGACATGAATACAATATTATAGTGCCACCAGAAACTGTTTTAGCGTATGATATAGAGCCAATTGTAAAACTTAACACCAATAATTTATGTTGTATTTTTAGTGGAGCATTTACCGCTATAAGAAATGATCACTTTAATAAAAAAAGTTTAGGATTTTTAAACAATGATAAAGAATTGGAAAAACAAGATTTAAATTTAGATATATTAAAAAAATCAAATATTAGTGAAGAATTTTTAGGAAGAATGAAAGCAATAATTCCACTAAGAACTTTAACTAAAGAAGACTATATTAAAATATTAAAAGAAAGTCAAATTAGTCCATTCATCTATTTCATAAAATTATTTGAAAGTATGGGTAAAGAATTATATATAAGTGATGAAATATATGATTATATTGCTTTAGAAGCATCTAAAGACACACTTGGAGCTAGATCATTAACAAGAATAACTGAAGAATTATTTGAAGATATTGAATATTTATACCACACAAATAATATTCCATCCGAAATGAATTTATCTCTTAATATAGTAAATAATGGAGTAAAAGATGTTTTTTTAATAGAACCTAGAAAAACAAGAAAGAGAAAAATAAATGAATACAAATGAATATGATTATAATTTACCGGAAGAGTTAATAGCTCAAACACCACTTTTAAATCGTGATAAATCACGTCTTTTAATAATGGATAAAACTACCGGTACTTTAGAAGAAAATACTTTTGAAAACATTATAGAATATTTAAATATTGGTGATTGTCTAGTACTTAATAATACTAAGGTATTACCTGCAAGATTAATGGGTGTAAAAGAAGAAACAGGAGCAGTTATAGAAATATTACTTCTAAAAAACATTGAAGGTAATAAATGGGAATGTCTAGCTAAACCGCAAAAAAGATTAAAAAAAGATACTATTGTAAAATTCAGTGATGAATTAAGCTTAAAAGTTTTAGAAATTTTAAATGAAGGTATCACTCATGTTGAGTTTATATATGAAGGTATATTTATCGAAGTTTTAGAAAAATTAGGTACAATGCCACTTCCGCCATATATTCATGAAAAATTAGAAAATAAAGATAGATATCAAACAGTATATGCAAAAAATTTAGGATCTGCTGCAGCTCCTACCGCAGGATTACATTTTACTGAAGATTTACTTAAAAAAATAGAAATAAAAGGCATTAAAATATTATATGTAACATTACATGTAGGACTAGGAACGTTTAGACCAGTTGAAGTAGATGATATAAAAAATCATAAAATGCATACAGAATCATATATAATGACAAAAGAAGTAGCGGATGAACTTAATAATGCTTTAAAAGAAAATAGAAAAATAGTATCTGTTGGAACAACTAGTTTAAGAACTTTAGAATCAATTATGACAAAACATAATAAATTTATCGAAGTAGAAGAAGAAACAGATATATTTATATACCCAGGATATAAATTTAAAGCAGTAGACAGTTTAATAACTAATTTTCATTTACCTAAAAGCACACTTTTAATGTTAGTTAGTGCTTTATCAAGTAAAGAAAATATAATGAATGCATATAATTATGCAATAGAAAATAAATTTAGATTTTTCTCATTTGGAGACGCAATGTTTATAAAAAAGATTGATAAATTTTAAAAATAGTATATAATAAACAATAAATTAGGTGATAGTATGAAAAAAAATTTTTTAGCAGCAATTTTATTAAATAAATTGAATCTAAATCTTGATGAAGAAATAAGCACATCTTTAGATGAAATATTATTAGATTTTATAAGAGATAACATAGGTTTTAAATTTAATAATGA
>CAYJPM010000022.1:0-15275 GCA_964372145.1 uncultured Muribaculaceae bacterium
ATAGAAGATTGACAGGTGCATGCGCTAAACACCAAAGACTCATTGCAAGTCAAATTAAATATGCAAGATTTATGGCTTTAATACCATATGTAAAATAATATAACATAATGTTATATTTTTTTTATTGTATAATAGTTATTATAATGATATAATTTATCTATAATACAGGAGCGTATATATGAAAATAACTTTGACTAAAAAAAATATAATGTTATTATCTCTATTAGGTTTATTAGTAGTTTTATTAGGATTTTCTTTTGCATACTTTGTTGGAGGTGTAGGAACACCAGCAATTACTGATACATCTATTTTAGGTGAAAAAGAATCTAGATTAGTTTTTACACCTGGAACACCAATAAACTTAGTAGCGTCACTAGCTAATTTTGCAGATGGTTCAGGTAGTTTAAGCGGGGAAACAACATCAACTGCTACACTTACATCTTCATCTACTGAGGAAGTGGTGAGTGATGAATATTTTGTTTATTACAATATTACTGAAAATAATTATGTATATACACAAGATGCTAGTACTCCAGAATTAATACTTGAAGTATTTGATAATGAAGGAAATGAGATAACTACGTTAGATGGTCTAACATTTGTAACTACAACAGATGCTTTAACAGGTGAGACAATAAATGGATTTGATGTAACGACTTATAAAGGTTTAATCAAAATAAAAGAAAATATTGCTATATCAGCAACACATCCTGATAATACGATAGATGAATGGACTGTTAAATTAACATTTATCAATTTAGATGCGGATCAAACTTTAAATGAAGGTAAAACATTTACTGGAGAGTTAATATTGCAAGGTACAGATAAATTACTTTTGAATGATTTGATATTATCTAATAATGGTGGTAAAGTATATATTGAAAATAAAAATGAACCTGATTTTACTCAAATAGCTGCGACAAATGAAGGAATGTTTGCGACAGAAGATGCTTATGGAACTAATTATTATTTTAGAGGCGCAGTTGATAATAATTGGGTATCATTTGCTGAATTATATTGGAGAATTGTTAGCATTTCAGGTAATGGATCTATCAAATTAATTTATAGCGGAAATACTGCGCCTATTGAAAGTCAAAAAGTAATATATATTGGGTCTTTAATAGGGGCCAATAATGAAACTTTTACTGATAATAGAAGTGATAATTCTGGTATTGGATATATGTATACTCTTTATATTAGGCAAGGTTTAGGTACAAGTAATTATTCGAAAACATATTTAGAAAGTTGGTATGTTAATAATTTGATAGGATTTGATAGTTTTATTGCAGATAATTTATTTTGTTATGATAGAAGTTTAGCTACTCAAGGATATCAAAATTATCGATTTGGAAGCGCAGATGGAGTTTATACTGGTACTGGTATAGGTCAAAGCGGAACTCTTTATGGAACTCTAGAAAGGTTATCAGCATCCAGTTCTAGTTTGTTAGCAGGCGGAACTGGACCTAGTTTAATTTGTCCTTCTAAAGTTGATTCTTTTACTAAAGATGATGAAATATATGGAAATGGGGCTATAAGTCAAAAAATTGGTATGCTAACTGCAGATGAAGCAGTTTTTGCTGGGATGGCTTTAAATAAAACTAATTCAAATAATTATTTAAATTCGGGAACACAGTATTGGTTGGGAACTCCGTTTGGATTTAATAATAGTATTAATAATATCTCGCCTTTTTATATTCATTCTGATGGAACTTTGTATCCCGATTCTCTTTTAGATTTTAATATGGGATATAGGCCTTTAATTTATTTGAATTCTGATATTCTTACTACTGGTTCAGGTACATGGGATGATCCGTATGTTGTTGAATAAAATATTTCTATAATTGTAATGTTTGTTACAGTTATAGATTTTTTTTTAGAAATTTGATACAATAGATATACGTTTAAGGAGGTTATGTAATGAAAGTAATATTACTTAAAGATGTAAAAAAACAGGGGAAGAAAGATGAAATAATTGAAGTATCTGATGGATACGCTAATAATTTTTTAATTAAAAATAAATTAGCTGTGCCATATTCTAAAAGAAGTGGTGAAATATTAGATATTAAATTAACTGATATTAAAGATAAAGAAGATGCTTTAGTGTCTGAATTAAATGAAGTTAAGAAAAAATTGGAAAATAAGGAATATAAATTCAAAGTTAAAACTGGAACTGGAGATAAAGTTTTTGGTAGTATATCTAGTAAACAAATAGTGGAAAAGTTTAAGGAACTTGGATTTAAAGTAGATAAAAAATGTATTGTATCTCATGAACATTTGAGTACGCTTGGAACACATATCGTTGATATAGAGTTACATAAAAAAGTTAAATTTAAAATAAAAGTTATATTAGAGAAGTAGGTGAAGATAATGGCTAGAACAATGCCTTCGAATTTGGAAGCAGAAATGAGTGTACTCGGTGTTGCTTTTTTAAATAGTTATGATGTCGATAAAATTTGTGAAGAAATGTTTGTTGATATGTTTTTTGATGAAAGAAACAAAATATTATTTAATGCCATTAATAATTTACATAAAGATAATAAACCTATAGATGTTACCACTGTTAAAGATGAACTTGATAAGGTTAAGAAATTAAATGAAGTTGGTCTTAATTATTTAACTGAAATAATTGATTCAGTTGTAACTAGTGCTAATTTAGAACATTATATGGCTATAGTAAAAGATAAAGCCGTAAGAAGAAATTTAATTGAGACTGCGACTGAAATAGCTACTAATGCTCATGATGAAGAAGATTTAAATAGATTACTTGATGTATCAGAGAGAAATGTACTTAATGTAGTTAGAGCTAGAAGTGTTGGTGACTTCTTACCAATTAGTGAAGTATTAAGAAAAGCACAAGAAAAACTTGAAGAATTAGCTAAAAATAAGAAAGTTATTACAGGGCTTGAAACTGGGTTTTATGATTTTGATAAAATCACAACTGGGTTTCAAGGTGGTGAATTTATAATAATGGCAGCTAGACCAGGGATGGGGAAAACTGCCTTATCACTTAATATGGCTACATATGCTGCATCTACTACAGATAAAGCAATAGCTATATTTAACTTAGAAATGCCAGCAGAAATGCTTGTAAATCGTATGTTATCATCAGTTGGACAAATAGATTCATATAAATTATCTACTGGTAATATGCAAGAAAATGATTGGAAAAGATATAATGAGGCTATTTTACAATTAGGTAGTACTAATATATTTATAGAAGATAATGCAGGTATTACATCTTCTGAAATTAGAGCTAAATGTAGAAGACTTGCTTCTAGTGAAAAAGGTTTAGGTTTAGTACTTATTGACTACTTACAGTTAGTATCATCTGGTAATAGAAGAATAGAATCTAGACAGGTAGAAGTATCTGAGATATCAAGAGGACTTAAAACAATGGCATTAGAACTAAATGTCCCAGTCATAGCCTTAGCTCAGTTATCCAGAAGTGCTGAAAAAAGAGAAAATAGTCAACCGATGCTTGCAGACTTAAGAGAGTCTGGATCACTAGAACAAGATGCTGATATGGTACTTTTTATAAATCGTAAGGATTATTATGAGAAAAAAGACATTAATCAAAAGATTGTTCCAGCTGAACTTTCTATTGCTAAACACAGAAAAGGTGGACTTGGTACAGTTGACTTATTATTTGACTTACCAATGTTGTCATTTAAAAATGTTATGAATATGAAAAAGGATGATGAATAATGAATATTAAAAGTATATTAATTTCTGGAATATTATCAATTATGTTAATTGGTTTATTTACACTTGATTATATAAAATTAACAGATATTAATTCTAGTACTGCAGATACTATTTATAAAATATATTTACAAGGTAATGAGCTAGGTTATATCGAAGATGATGAAAAACTTTATGCTCTAATTAACAATGAACAGCAAGAAATAAAAGATAAATATAGTGTTGATAGTGTATATCCTCCATCTGATTTTGAAATTATAAAAGTTAATACATATAATGATAATTTAACAGAAGTTGAAACTATATATCAAGACATTGAAGAATATGATAATTTTACTGTTAAAGGGTACACTGCTACAATTAAATCTACAGATGAAAATGTTTCTGATATAGTAATAAATGTATTAGATAAAGAAGTATTTGATGAAGCAATTAATATTTTTATAAATGCATTTATTGATGCGGAAACATATATGAATTATTTAAATGATACACAAGATGAAATAGTTGATTATGGTGAATACATAAACGAAATGTATTTTGCTGAAAATATATCTATTAAAGAAAATTATATTAGTGTTAAGGACGAAATATTTACTGATTCAAATGAACTTACTCAGTACTTATTGTTTGGTCCTGATGCAGTTATGAATACATATGAAGTAAAATCAGGTGATACTATAGAAAGTATTTCTGCTGATAATTTACTTAACCCAAAGGAGTTTTTAATAGCTAATCCAAATTTTAGAGATTCTAGTACATTACTTAAATTAGGCGAAAAAGTAAATGTAACACTACTTAATCCACTAATAAATTTTATTTATGAAATTAGTGTAACAGAAGAGGTAGAAATAGATTATATTACTACTACAGTAGTTGATAATACAAAATCAGTTGGTTATAGTGAACCAACAGTAGCAGGTGTTACTGGTCTTCAAAAAGTTACTAAAACATATGATGTTATTAATGGTCTTGCTTCTAAAGAAATTGAAGTATCAGATCAAGTAGTGATTAGAGAAGTGGTAAATGCTGTTACTACAGTTGGTCCTAGTTACTCTGGAAGTTCCTCACTTAAAGATTATGTTTATACTGGATTTACATTTTCTCTTCCAACTCTTCCTGGAGCTTATGTTTCAAGTTGGTTTGGAGAAATAAGAGATGGATATATTCATAGAGGTACTGACTTTTCAGGTACTGGTCATGGTTCACCAATATTTGCAATCGCAGATGGTGTAGTAACACAAGCAAAATATGGAACTGGTGGTCAAGGTAACTATGTTATTATAAGTCATGGAAATGGATATTTTTCTAATTACTTGCACATGGTAAGTGGTAGTTTATTAGTTGAGCCAGGAGATGTTGTTAAAGGTGGACAACAAATTGGTCAAATGGGTAATACAGGTTGGTCATTTGGAACACATTTACATATAGAATTTACTAATGGGGAACCTTATACTGGGCAATCAGTAACATATTACGATGCATATAAGATTATATATGGTGGTTAACCATGAAAGTAGTAACACTTTGTAGTGGATCAAAGGGTAATTCATCATATATAGAAATAAATAACAAAAAAATATTAATAGATACAGGAAAAAATGTTAAATACATAAGTGAGTCGCTTAAGTCAATTGGTGTTGATTTAAGCGATATTCATTATATATTTATTACTCATACTCATTCAGATCACGTATCTGCTCTTAAAAATGTATTAAGAAAAAGTAATGCAATACTTTGTATAACTAATAAATTGTTTTTAAACTTAAATGATTTAAAAGACTTTGATAGACTTTTAATATTTGAAGATGAAATAGAATTAAATGATATTACATTTATTGCTCTTAAATCTAGTCATGATTCAGAAGATTCTAGAAACTATGTTATTGAATTTGATAACAAAAAAATTGTATTAATAACTGATACTGGATATGTAAAACAAAAGCATTTTAAAATAATGAAAAATGCTGATATTATATTAATTGAAAGTAATCATGATATAGAATTGCTACAAAATGGAAGATATCCTGATTGGTTAAAAAAAAGAGTAGTAGGGGATGAAGGTCACTTGTCTAATAATCAAGCTGGTTTTTATTTAAGTAAAATTATTGGAGATAAGACTAAACATATATTATTAATTCATTTAAGTGAAGATAATAATGAACCTGAAGTAGCTTTGAATACTGTTAATAATATATTAAATGAATATGATATATCATTTAATAATATAAATTATGCTAGACAAAATGAACTTAGTGAGGTAATGGAAGTATGATTAAAATAATTTGTTTTGGTAAAATAAAAGAGAATTATTTAAATTTATTATGTAATGATTATTTTACTAGATTAAAAAGGTATCATAAAATAGAAATAATCAACTTAAATGATGAACTAGATATAAACAAAGAAACTAAGTCTTTAGAAAAAGTATTTAAAGAAAGTGACTATAATATTGTTTTAGATATAAATGGGAAAAGATACGATAGTATATCTTTTGCTAAACATGTTGACAACTTATTTAATTATAATAGTACAATTACTTTTATAATAGGTAGTTCATTTGGGGTAGATGAAAGTATAAAAAATAAATGTAAAGAAAAAATATCATTTTCTGACTTTACTATGCCTCATGGTCTTTTTAGAGGTGTGTTATTAGAACAAATATATAGGGCTTTTAAAATTATAAACAATGAGGAATATCATAAATGATTGGTAATGATTGGGATATAGTTTTAAGTAATATATTAAATGATGATACATTTAAGATACTACATACTAATATAATAAATTTATATGATCATAGTGAAATATATCCTGATAAAAAACTTATATTTAATGCTTTTAAAATTACAAGTTTTAATGATGTGAAAGTTGTTATTTTAGGTCAAGATCCTTATCATGGAGAAGGAGAAGCTCATGGTTTATCTTTTTCTGTTAATGAAGGTGTAAAAATTCCTCCATCACTTAAAAATATTTATAATGAGTTATATAGCGATTTAAATATTGAGATAAGTACAAATGGAAACTTAGAAAAATGGGCTAAGCAAGGTGTTTTATTAATGAATAGTGTTTTGACTGTTGAAAAAGATAAACCTGCTAGTCATAAAAATATTGGTTGGAATATATTAACTGATAATGTAATAAAATCGTTAAATGAAAAAGAAACTCCTGTGGTTTTTATATTATGGGGTAATTTTGCAAAAGAAAAAAAGAAGTTAATAACAAATCCTAAACATTTAATTTTAGAATCTGTTCATCCTTCTCCTTTTAGTGCAAGAAATGGTTTTTTTGGAAGTAAACCATTTTCTAAAACTAATAATTTTTTAGAAAAAAATAATATGCAAGGCATAAATTGGTGATTAAAGTTTAAAATCATCTATTATGTTGTCTTGCATATTTTTATTGTCAAAATAAGGTTTAATTTTAAATTTATGATTTCGAGCTATTAAATTAGTAGGAAATTTTCTAATAATTATGTTTAGTTCTGCAGTAAATTTATTATAAAAATTTTTAGCTGCGATAAGTTCTTGATCAATCTTTTTAATTTTATTGAATATGAAATTAAATTCTTTAGAATTTAATTCATTATAATCATTTTTCAATTCTTTTATTAAAATAATTGCTTCAATTAATTTTCTGTCGCTTTCATAATTTGTGAGTTTTTTATTTTTTAATTCTATAAACTCTTTTAAATAATCTTTTTCTTTAGTGATGGCTTTTATTTCTGTATTTAATTCACATATTAAATCATATTTTTTTCTTAAGTTCTCATCAATAGTATTTTCAGAAATTTCAATTCTTATTTTATAATATTGTAATTTATTATATGTATTTATGTAAATTATTGCTAATGTAGCGATAATTATAATTGTAATTAATATTATTGTAATCATTGATATCATCCTCTATGATTAACATTATATCATAATATGCAATTATTTTTCAATTGGTTTGTTATATATTATAGGTTCCATAAATTCTATGAAATTTAAATATAATATTTTTATTAAGTAATAGTTATTATTCATTGAGTCTCTAATAATCAAATGATCTATACTTGCTTCTTCAATATAACCTATAAATTCTTTATCTCTCCATGTTTCTGAATCTGGAAAACTAAAATATGCTTTAACCAATTTTCCTCTATTGTCTCTTAATATATTTTCTATGTAACTTACTTGTATTTCAGGTAATGGTATAATTGGTGTATTTGGAGTTATAATTTGATTATTATTTTGTGGAATTTGATTATTAGGAAATGTAGGATTTTGATAATAATTACCATTCATTTTAACACAACCTTTCTTTTAAAATATATTATTTATTATTAAAAATATGATATTAACTTGATTATGTTTTTAATATTTTATATAATATAAGAGTAAAGATAGGTGTATGATATGAAATTACGATATATTACTTTGATTTGTATAGGAGTTTTATTATTTATTACTGTTATATTTGGAGTTACGTATGCTTATTTTGGATCAATAACTAGCAGTTCAAAAACTGATATAAATTTGTTAGTTGAATCAGTTGATAAATTAGAATACGATAATGGTGCTTCACTTATTTTAAATCAAGGATCACATAATTTAGCAGACGGTATGGGAAATATATCTGCCGATTCTTATGTAACTGTTAGTTTAACAGCAAATGAAGATACTAATGTTGCAGATACAAAATATTATGATATTTCTATTCAAATATCTGATAATAATTTTGTTTATTCTGATGGTAGTACTGCTGAATTATTATTACAAATCACTGATCCTGAAGACAATTTGATAACATCAATTGATAACTTAACATACAAAACTGTTGAAGGTATATCAGGTTTTGATGTTACTACAGTAAATGACTTATTTGTTGTAAAGAGTAATTATTCTATAAACTCTGATTCTTCAACAATCGCTACTACACATCAATGGGGATTTAAATTAATTATGTTAAATTTACCTATTGATCAAGCTGCTAATGCCGAAGCAACATTTAATTCAAACATAATTATAGATACAAAATAATAGAAAAGGAAGTAACATGAAAGAAGATTCTAATAAAAAAATTATTGTAAGGGGTGTATTACTTGTATTTAGTATATTCTTGTTGGCACTTAGTTATAATTTGTTATTGCTTCCTAATGATTTAGTTATTGGGGGTGTAAGTGGATTAGCAATTATATTTACTCGTATAACTGGTTTTAATGATGCTATATTTATTTATTCGTGTAATGCAATTTTAATAACTTTATCATATTTTTTATTGGGTAAAGAAAAAACAAAAAACACTATTGTTGGAGCAATACTTTATCCAATAATGATTACTTTTACTGTTCCTATTGCTCATGTTTTAATACCATATTTTAATTTTGATGATTTTTGGCTTACTACTTTGTTAGCAGCTTTAACATTTGGTCTTGGAAGTGGTATGGTATTTAGATATGGATATTCTACTGGTGGATCTGATATTATGATATCTATTGTTACTAAATTTTTTAAATTACCTGAGGGAAGTTCAATGTTATTTTTAAATTTAATAATTGTATCTGCAGGTGGATTAATATTTGGGCTTGAAATGATGATATACGCAATTATTGTTTTATATATATCTTCTTTAGTTCTTAATAAAGTTATGTTTGATATATCAAATAGTAAAACTTTTTATATAGTAAGTGAAGATGAAGAAAATATAAAGAAAATGATACTTGAAGAATTTAAAACTGGATTTACAATTATGCCTACTAAAGGTGGTTATAAAAACAAAGGTGGATCTATGATTATGACTGTTTTATCTAATAGAGAATATTATCATTTTAAGAATAGAGTACTAGAAATTGATTCTAAGGCATTTTTTGTAATCAGTGATTGTTATGAAGCTCAAGGTGGATATAAACGAAAAAATATACCATATGTGTAAAAATTAACGTATTTTAGGTAAAAAACAACAGATTTGTTTGTTTTTTTTTGCTTTTTGTGGTAAAATTTTAGTGCAATTATTAAATTGCAATTGTTTTGTGGGAGGGAAAGCGGATTTGCCCGTACCACATAACACGGAAAAACAAAATAATATAGGAGGTGTTTTCGTGGCTAAAGAAATCACAAAGAAAATTAAAATTCAAATACCTGCTGGTAAAGCAACACCTGCTCCACCTGTTGGAACAGTACTTGGACCTGCTGGTATCAATTTACAAGAATTCGTTACAAGATTTAATGATGCAACTCGTGATAAAATGGGTAACATAATTCCATGTGAAATTTCAATATATGATGATCGTACTTTCGACTTCGTATTAAAAACTTCACCTGCTGGACCTGCGCTTTTAAAAGCTGCTGGAATAGAAAAAGGATCTAAAAAAGGTGCTAATGAAATTGTTGCTACTATCAGTGTTGATGATTTAAGAAAAATAGCTGAAGATAAAATGGTAGATTTAAATGCTAACACTATCGAAGCTGCAATGAATACTATTGCGGGTACTGCTCGTAATATGGGAATTGCTATTAAGGGATTCAATGATGCTGAACTTGCTGAACAAGCAAAAGAAGCTCAAGCTGAAGAAGCTGAAAGATCTAAAAGAGAAGCTGAACTTGAACAAATGGAGCATGATGCAATTGAAAATGCAAATAAGGAAATTGAAGAAGTTCCTGTTCACGGTAAAGAAGAAACTACAGAAGAAAATTAATAATTTAATTTTTATAAATACAAATCCGCTAATAAACCACAGTTAGGAGGAAAATATGAAAAAACATGGCAAAAAATATGTGGAAGCATTAAAAAATATTGATGCAAATAAACTATATACTGCTGAAGAAGCAATTGAATTAGTTAAAAAAACAAGTGTTACTAAATTTGATAGTACAGTTGAACTTGCTTTTAACTTAAATATTGATTCTAAAAAGTCAGATCAACAATTAAGAGGTTCGCTAGTACTTCCAAATGGAACTGGTAAAACTAAAAAAGTTGTTGTTATAGCAAAAGGTGCTTTAGCTGAAGAAGCAAAAGCTGCTGGGGCTGATATAGTAGGTGATAAAGACATATTAGATAAAATTAAAGCTGAAAATTGGTTTGATTTTGATGTAATGGTTGCTACACCTGATATGATGCCTGAAGTTGGTAAAATTGGTAACGTTTTAGGACCAAGAGGTCTTATGCCTAACCCTAAAGTTGGAACTGTTACTCCAAAACCAGCTGAAGCAGTTAAAAACATCAAGGGTGGTATGGTTGCATATAAAAATGATACATTTGGAAATGTGCATACTATCGTTGGTAAAGTATCATTTGAAAATGATAAGTTACTAGAAAACTTAAACTATGCTGTATCTACTATTGCTAAGGCTAAACCAACTGGTGTTAAAGGAATATTTATTGAAAACATTACTTTAACTACTACAATGGGACCTGGTGTTAAATTAGATAAAAATAGTTTTGACATTTAATATATAATATATTATAATATCGAATAGAAAAGCGATTCGCCGAAGAAAGTAGGGAACTAATATAGTTTTAATAATCCTACCGAGGGAACCTTAGGACACTTAAATTCTAGGCTTCCCCTGTGGAAGCTTTTTTATATAAAAAAAGGAGGATATATGGCAAGTCAAAAAATACTTGAAGGTAAAAAGTTAGTTGTTAACGAAATACTTGATAAAATCAAAAACAATGAATCAGTTGTTATATTTCAATATCAAGGATTAGCTGTTGCTGATTTAACTACTTTAAGAAAAGAGTTATTTAAAATAAATTCTGAAGTAAAAGTTTATAAAAATACTCTACTTAAAAGAGCTATGGATGAACTTAACTTAAATATTGACGAATTTTTAGCTGGACCTAATGCTATAATGTTTGGTAAAGATTTACTTGAACCAATCAAAGTATTATCAGAGTTCGCAAAAAACAATAAAAAAGTTGATATTAGAGTTGGTGTAATTAGTGGTTCTGTAGCTGATCAAGCTGCTATTAATGAATATGCTAACATACCATCAAGAGAAGGATTACTTACTATGCTTGCTGGAGGCATGATCCAGTACGTAAGAGATTTCGCAATATGCGTTGATCTACACGCCAAAAATCTAGAAGGGAAGGATGAATAATATGGCAAAAATTACTAAAGACGAAATAATTAAAGCAATTGGAGAAATGACTATTCTTGAACTTAAAGAAGTTGTTGACGCAATGAAAGAAACTTTTGGAGTTGACCCATCTGCTGTTGCTGCTGCTGCACCTGCTGCTGCTGCTGCTGAAGAAGGACCATCTACTAAAACTGTAGTATTAAAATCTGCTGGAGCTAATAAAATAGCTGTTATTAAAATTCTTAAAGAAGTAACTGGACTTGGATTAGTTGAGGCTAAAGGTTTAGCTGACAATGGTGGAAATGTTAAAGAAAACATTCCTGCTGCTGACGCTGAAGCAATTAAAACTCAATTAACTGAAGCTGGTGCTGAAATAGAATTAGCTTAGTTTAATCTAGAATTAGAATGCGTTTGCATTCTTTTTTTTGTAATATAAAGGAAAATGTTATAAATTGGATTGACATTGCATATATAAAATGGTATATTATATATGCAATTTTTATTAGGTTCTACCTTTGGTGGAGCCTAATTTAAAGGAAAATACGATACACCAGGATGTGTGTATATGAAAGGAGAAATTTATGCCAACATTTAGTCAACTAGTAAAAAAAGGTCGTGGTTCAAAAACTAGAAAAAGTAAAAGTCCAGTTTTAAACGTAGGATATAACGCTTTAGCTAAGAAAGAAACTAATGCATCTAGTCCTCAAAAAAGAGGAGTTTGTACAAGGGTAGCTACTAAGACACCTAAAAAACCAAACTCAGCTTTAAGAAAATATGCTCGTGTTAGATTATCTAACGGTAAAGAAATCGATGCATATATACCAGGTGAAGGACATAACTTACAAGAACACAGTGTTGTTTTAGTAAGAGGTGGACGTGTTAAAGACTTAATCGGGGTTAGATATCACATTGTACGTGGTACTCTAGATACTCATGGTGTTGAAAACAGAAAACAAGGACGTAGTAAATACGGAGCTAAAAAAGCTAAAAAATAATAAAATTTATAGAAAGGAATTAAAATTATGCGTAAAAGAAGAGCAATAAAAAGAGATGTATTACCAGATCCATTATATAACTCAAAAGTAGTTACTAAATTAGTTAACTCAGTTATGTTAGATGGTAAAAAGGGTACAGCTCAAACTATACTATACAGTGCTTTCGATATAATTAAAGAAAAAACAGGAAAAGATCCTCTTGAAGTTTATATGGCTGCAATGGAAAATATTAAACCAGTGTTAGAAGTTAAAACAAAAAGAGTTGGTGGTGCTAACTATCAAGTTCCTATGGAAGTAACTGAAGAAAGAAAACAAACTTTAGCACTTCGTTGGTTAACGAATTATGCTAGATTAAGAAACGGTAAAGGAATGGCTGAAAATTTAGCTTATGAAATTATCGATGCTTCAAATGGAACAGGTGGAGCAGTAAAAAAACGTGAAGATGTTCACAAAATGGCTGAAGCAAATAAAGCATTTGCTCACTATAGATGGTAGGAGAAAAATATGGCAAGAGACGTGTCAATTGACAAATTAAGAAACCTAGGTATCATGGCACACATTGATGCTGGGAAAACTACATTTACAGAAAGAATTTTGTTCCATACAGGGATTACTCACAAAATTGGGGAAACTCATGATGGTGCTAGTCAAATGGACTGGATGGATCAAGAAAAAGAAAGAGGTATAACAATTACTTCTGCAGCAACTACTGCACATTGGAGAGACCATAGATTAAATATAATCGATACTCCTGGTCACGTAGACTTCACAGTTGAAGTTCAAAGATCACTTAGAGTATTAGATGGTTCTATATGTTTATTAGATGCAAATGCAGGTGTTGAACCTCAATCTGAAACAGTTTGGAGACAAGCTAACGAATATAAAGTACCAAGAATGTTCTTTATTAATAAAATGGATAAACTTGGAGCAGACTTTTTCACTTCAATGGATACAATTAAATCAAGATTAGCTGCTAATTATGCACCTATTCAATGTCCAATTGGAGCAGAAAATGAATTTAATGGAATAATTGATTTAGTAGAAATGAAAGCTTACCAATATGATGGTGGTGAACATGAAGAAGCTAAAGAGATTGAAATACCAGCTGATCTTAAAGATAAAGCTGAAGTAATGAGAATGGAATTAATTGAAAAAGCAGTTGAATATGATGATTCATTAATGGAAAGATATTTAGAAGGAGCAGAACTTACTGTTGCAGAAATTAAAACTGCAATTAGAAAAGGTGTTCTTGCATCTGAATTTTTCCCAGTAATGTGTGGATCAGCATTATCAAATATTGGTGTTAAACTTGCTTTAGATGCAGTACTTGATTACATGCCTGCACCTACAGATGTAGCTTCAATATCATGTGTTGATAAAAATGGAAATGATGTTGAAAGACATCCAAATGATAATGAACCATTCACAGCTTTAGCATTTAAAATAGCAGCAGATCCTTATGTAGGAAGACTTGCGTTCTTTAGAGTTTACTCTGGAAAATTATCAAGTGGTTCATACATAATTAATGCTACTAAAGGTGTTAAAGAAAGAGTTGGACGTATATTACAAATGCATGCTAATACTCGTAAAGAAATATCTGAAGTATTCTGTGGAGAAATAGCAGCAGCAGTTGGTCTTAAAGATACAACTACTGCAGATACATTATGTGATGAAAAAAATGCAGTAATAATGAAAGGAATGGAGTTCCCTCTACCAGTTATTGATATGGCTGTTGAACCTAAAACTAAAGGTGATGTAGATAAAATGGGTACTGCACTTCAAAAATTAGCTGAAGAAGATCCAACATTCAAATATAAAACTGACCATGAAACAGGTCAAACTGTTATAAGTGGTATGGGTGAATTACACTTAGAAGTTTTAATTAGAAGAATGAAAGATGAATATAACGTTGAAGTTAACGTAGGTAGACCACAAGTTGCATACCGTGAAACAATCACTGTAGGAGCAGAATGTGAAGGTAAATATGTTAAACAATCAGGAGGACGTGGACAATATGGACATGTTTGGGTTAAATTTGAACCAAATCCTGAAAAAGGTTATGAATTCGTTGATCAAGTTGTTGGTGGGGTTGTTCCAAGAGAATACATTCCAGTAACAGATAAAGGATTAGTTGAAGCTATGGCTGGCGGAATGCTTGCTGGATTCCCAGTAGTAGACGTTAAAGCTACATTATTTGATGGATCATACCATGATGTAGATTCATCTGAAATGGCATTTAAGATTGCTGCTTCAATAGCTTTAAAAGAAGCTGTTAAAAAGTGTAAACCAGTTATTCTTGAACCAGTTATGAAAGTTGATGTAATTGTTCCTGAAGAATATATGGGTAACGTTATGGGAGATTTAACTTCTAGACGTGGTAGACCACTTGGTAATGAATCAAGAGGAAACGCTTTATCTATTAAGGCAATGGTACCTTTAGCAGAGATGTTTGGGTACGCAACAAGTTTACGTTCTAACTCACAAGGTAGAGGTAACTTTACAATGGAACTTG